>JAGWPB010000024.1 GCA_028870665.1 Lysobacteraceae bacterium | reverse complement strand
TGAAGGCGACGCCGGCGAGGATCGGCAGGCCGACCAGGCGAAACGGGCGATGCAGTTCCGGTGCGGTGCGGCGCAGCGTCATCACGCTGACCGGGCCGGTGAGGTAGGAGATGATCGTGGCCACCGAGATCACCGCCGCCAGCGAATCCCAGCCGCGGAAGAAGAACAGGAATAGGAACGCCACCACCAGGTTCAACCACATCGCGGGGCGCGGCACGCCCCACTTCGGATGCACCGAGCCGAAGATCCTCGGCAGCGTGCCATTGCGCTCCATGCCGTAGATCATGCGTGCGGTGGACGCGGTATAGGTCATGCCGGTGCCGCTGGGGCTGACGAAGGCGTCGGCGTAGAGCAGGATCGCCAGCCAGTTGAGGTTGACGATCACCGCCAGCTCCGCGAACGGCGAGCTGAAGTTGATGCCGTGCCAGCCGGCCCTGGCCAGCAGGTCCGGCGGCACCGCGCCGAGGTAGGCGATCTGCAGCAGCACATACACCACGGTGGCGATCAGGATCGCGCCGATGATCGCGAACGGAATGCTGCGCCCCGGGTCGCGTGCCTCGCCGGCCAGGTTCACCGGACTCTGGAACCCGTTGAAGCTGAACACGATGCCGGCGGTGGCCACCGCGGTGAGGATGGCGGCGAAGTCGTTCGAGTGCGTGCCGCCGTTTGCGCCCACGGCGAAGTTGTCGGCGTGGAAGCCGCTGGCGATCAGCGCCACGCCGGTGACGGCGGGGATGATCAGCTTGATCAGGGTGATCAGGCTGTTGGAGCGCGCGAACAGCTTCACGCTCCAGAAGTTCAGCAGGAAATACACCACCACCAGTGCCGCCGCGATGGCCAGGCCGGTGTGACTGAGTTCGCCGTGCGCGCCAGGCATTGCATGGTAGAGATCCTGCGCCCACGGCCATTTCCAGCCGGCCATGTACTGCACCGAGGCCTCGGCCTCGACCGGAATCACCGACACGATCGCGATCCAGTTGGCCCAGGCGGCGATGAAGCCGACCAGCGAACCGTGCGAGTAGTGGCCGTAGCGCACCATGCCCCCGGTCTCGGGAAACATCGCGCCCAGCTCGGCGTAGGTCAGCGCGATGGTCATGATGATCGCCGCGCCCAGTACCCAGGCCCAGATCGCGCCGGGACCGGCCAGCCGGGCGGCGTTCCAGGCGCCGAACAGCCAGCCCGAGCCGATGATCGAGCCCAGCCCGGTGAACAGCAGTGCCCAGGGACCGACCTCGCGGCGCATCGGAATGGACGTGGAAGCTTGGGGCTGCGGCATGCGCTACTCCTGCGGGCGACGGGCGTCGCCGGTCATGGCACGGATCGAACGGAATCCCCCGAATCACGCGATGAGCGGCATGGGGCCGGTCACGGCATGACGCCCGGATTGTCGCAGCCGCGCCCGACGCTGTCAGCACGCGGGTCGGCATGAGGCGGAGTCAGCACTCGATCACGTTGTCGGTCACGCCGCCGTGCGAGGTCGCGAGGCCGGCGCTTTCGCGCTGAGCTTCAGCGCAGCGCGAGCCGGCTTGGGGGCGCGCCGTGAACCGGCGCGCGGGGAAATGGAGGCATCAACCTCGCGCCGGGACGCAGTCGCAACGTGGGTGCCTCCGGGTCAGCACTCGATCACGTTGACGGCCAGGCCGCCGCGCGAGGTTTCCTTGTACTTGTCCTTCATGTCGTTGCCGGTGTCGCGCATGGTCTTGATCACCTTGTCCAGCGACACGCGGTGCTTGCCGTCGCCGCGCAGCGCCATGCGGCTGGCGTTGATCGCCTTGACTGCGCCCATCGCGTTGCGCTCGATGCAGGGGATCTGCACCAACCCGCCGATCGGGTCGCAGGTCAGGCCGAGGTTGTGTTCCATGCCGATCTCGGCGGCGTTTTCGATCTGGCCGATGCTGCCGCCCAGCGCCGCGGTCAGGCCGCCGGCGGCCATCGAGCAGGCGACGCCGACCTCGCCCTGGCAGCCGACCTCGGCGCCGGAGATCGAGGCGTTTTCCTTGTACAGGATGCCGATTGCGGCGGCGGTCAGCAGGAAGGTGAACACGCCGTCCTCGTTGGCACCGGGACAGAAGCGGTCGTAGTAGTGCAATACCGCCGGCACGATGCCAGCGGCGCCGTTGGTGGGTGCGGTGACCACGCGGCCGCCGGCGGCGTTTTCCTCGTTGACCGCCAGCGCGTACAGGTTGACCCAGTCGAGGATGCTCAGCGGATCGCGCAGGCAGGCTTCGGGCTGCGCGCGCAGCTCGGCCGCCATCGCCGGTGCGCGCCGCTTCACTTTCAGGCCGCCGGGCAGCGTGCCGGGCGAGCGCAGGCCGCGCGCGACGCAGTCCTGCATCGCCTGCCAGAGCGTGCGCAGACCGTCGCGGATCTCGGCCTCGCTGCGCCAGGCGCGTTCGTTCTCCAGCATCACCGCGGCGATGGTCTTGCCGGTTTGCGTGCAGATCGCCAGCAGCTCGTCGCCGCTGTGGAACGGATGCGGCAGCGGCGTGGTATCGGCGACGATGCGGTTTTCGGCGGCCTCGTCGTGATTGACCACGAAGCCGCCGCCGACCGAGTAGTAGTCGCGCGTCGCCAGCAGCTCGCCGGCGGCATTCCAGGCGGAAAAGCGCATGCCGTTGGAATGATGCGGAAGCCGCTGCCGCTTGTTGAACAGCAGATCCCGCGCCTCGTCGAAGGCGATCGCGTGGCGGCCGAGCAGGCGGATGCGCCGTTCGCCGCGGATGCGCTCGAGCGTCGCCGGGATGGCGTCGGGATCGACCTGGTCCGGCCACGTGCCCTCGAAGCCGAGCAGCAGCGCCTTGTCGCTGCCGTGGCCGCGTCCGGTGAGCGCCAGCGAGCCGAACAGTTCGCACTGCACGCGCGCAACATCGCCCAGCACGCCCTTCTCGTCCAGCCAGCGGCTGACGAAGCGCGCCGCCGCGCGCATCGGCCCGACCGTGTGCGAGGACGACGGCCCGATGCCGATCTTGAACAGGTCGAAGGTGCTGACGGCCATGGCGGATCCTGCGCGGCGTCGCGAACAAGGTGAAGGCTGCGTATTCTATGCCGTCATCCCGAACCGTACCCTACGCCGGCGCATGCAGCTGCAGCTCTACCAGCGTGACCATTGCCACCTCTGCGACCTGGCGCTGGCGGTGCTGGCCGCGGCCCGGACGCCGGAGTTCGCCAGCGTGTGGATCGACGACGACCCCGTGCTGGAGGCGCGCTACGGCGAACGCGTGCCGGTCCTGCGCGACGCGCGTGACGACCGCGAGCTGGACTGGCCCTTCGATGCCGCCGCGGTGCGGCGGTTTCTGGCCGACGGCCCGGCCTGATCCCGGTCAAGGCGTGCGCTGCGCCCGCGGGCAAGACTGCGGGCATGACCGATCCTGCCTTGTACCCCTGTTTCCTCGGCCCGTACGGCGAAAACGACGAGCTGTTCGAGCGCGTGCTGGTCGAGCTGCTGCGCGACCACGTGTTCTGGCGGCGCAATTTCCATCCCGAGGATCCGCCGGCGATCCCGACCCACGCCGCGCAGCGCGCCGACTATCAGGCGTTCACCGCGCGCATGCGCCGCGAGCTGCACGCGCTGACTGCCGCGCTGAAGCGCTCGGTGCCGTTCCACAGTCCGCGCTACATCGGCCACATGGCTTCGGATCTGCTGCTGCCGGGCCTGCTGGCACAGATGGTCACGCTGCCTTACAACCCCAACAACGTCGTCGGCGACGCCGCGCCGGTGACGCTGGACATGGAAATCAGCGTCGGCCTGCAGCTGGCGCGCATGCTGGGCTATCCCGACGACGAGACGCGCCCCGATTGCGCCTTCGGCTGCCTGACCTCGGGCGGCACCAGCGCCAACATCCAGGCGCTGCGGCTGGCGCTGACGCAGAAGTGCTGGCCGCCGGCACTGGCCGCGGCGCTGCGTGCCTGTGGCGAGGATCTGGTCGTGGCCGCGCTGCCGTCCGGAGTAGCCGCGGGCGACGACTGGCAACTGGGCAATCTGCCGGCCGCAACGACGGTGGCCCTGCTCGAAGCCTGGATCGCGCGACTGGCCGCGGCGCCGGCGGATGAGCGCGGGCGCCTCGCCGCCGCGCTGGCGCAGCAACGCGTCGAGAGCCTGGGCATCGCCGAATTCTTCCGTCGTCATCCGCAGCTGGACGCGCCGTGGGTGATCACACCGGTGACCGCGCACTATTCGTGGCCCAAGGCGGTCAAGCTGGTCGGCCTCGGCAGCGCCCAGCTGAGAGCGGTGCCTGAGCGCGCCATGCGCATGGATGCCGACGCGCTGGATGCCTTGCTCGATCAGGCGCAGCGACAGCACCAGCCGGTGCTGATGGTGGTCGGCGTGCTCGGCACCACCGAGTTCGGCACCATCGATCCGATCGACCGCATGGTCGCCGCGCGTGAACGCTGCGCCGCGGCCGGGCTCGGCTTCGACGTGCACGTGGACGCGGCCTGGGGGGGCTATCTGGCCACGCTGTTTCGCGCCGAGGACGGCAGCCTGCTGGCGCCGGAGCGCGTGCGCGAGGGCTTCGCGCAATTTCCCGGCGCCGGCGTGCACGCCGCCTTCGCGGCGCTGGCCGCGACCGACAGCGCCACCGTCGATCCGCACAAGCTCGGCTATCTGCCTTACGGCGCCGGCGCGTTCATCTGCCGCGATCATCGCCGCATGGCGCTGCTGGCCGAGGATGCCGATTACGTCTTCGACCGCGGTGGTGCCAGCGACTACCGCGCCACCTTTCGTGCGCTGGGCCGCTACACGCTGGAAGGCTCGAAAGCCGGTGCCGCGGCCGCGGCGGCCTATGTCACGCATCGCGTGCTGCCGCTCGATCGCGAGCATTTCGGCCGCATTCCGCGCGAGACGGTGCTGGCGGCCGAGCGCTTCCGTGCCGACATCGAGCGCTTCGCCGCCGCCGTGGCCGATTGCGTCACGGTGACGGTGCCGTTCGAGCCCGACAGCAACCTGGTGTGCCTGGCGCTCAATCCGCGCGGCAATCGCGCGGTTGCGGCGGCCAACGCCTTCGTCGAGCACCTGCACGAACGACTGCGGGTCGATCCGCGGCAGCCGCTGCAGCTGAAGGCGTTCTTCGGCTCGATCACCGCGTTGCGGCCGGCGGCATTGGGGACGCACGACACCGCGCGCATCCTCGCTGCGCTGGATCTCGATCCGCGCACGCTGACGGTCGCGCCGCAGGCGCAGGTCGGCGCGGACGATCGCCTGCTGATCCTGCGTCACACCCTGATGAACCCGTTCCTTCGCGACGAGGAGAACGACCGCGATTATCCGCGCATGTATCTCGACTATCTCGCCGGCCTGGTGCGCGCGCTGTGCGGCGCGGGCGGGCCCGCAGCGGTCATTGCGGTGCCAGCAGCAGGCGCGCGTTGACCGTCACCACGCGGCCGATCGTCGAGGGATCGGCCCATTCGCCGCTGCCGATGCCGAAAACCAGCCGATCGAGATTGGCCGTAACGGTGAGCACCTCGTCCTTGCCCTGCGGTGCGAAATGCAGGGTCAGCGCGACCGGCCGGCTGATGCCGCGCAGGCTGAGCGTGCCGGTGCTGGTCAGCGCGCCGCCCGCCACCGCCTTGCAGCCGCTGGCGACGAAGCGCGCCTGCGGGAATTTCGCCACATCGAAAAAGTCCGCGCCCGGCAGCAGCTGGTCGCGCTGGCTGTTGGCGGTATCGGCGCTGGCGAGATCGACCTCGACGTCGAAATGGCAGGCCTGCGGATGGGCGGGATCCCAGGCGATCACCGCGGTGTAGCGTTTGAACCGGCCGCTGAAGCCCGCGCCCTGGAAGCTGCCGGCAAATCCCAGCGTGCTGCCGGGCAGCACGCGCCAGGCGGTGGCGTGCGCAGCGGCGGCGAACCCGGCCGACAGCGTCAGCGCGGCGAACAGGGCGAGGGTCTTCATGGCGAGGCTCCGGGATCGCGAGGGTGGTGACCCCACGGCAGCATGCGCCGCAGGACGTGATTGCGATGGTGGTAGTGGTGCAGCAGCGCGGCGGCGGCGTGCGCCGCGACCAGTGTCACCAGCACCCAGAACAGGGTTTCGTGGGTTTCCCTGGCGGCCGCGGCCAGCGGCTTCGACGCCGCCGCCAGCGCCGGCAGCGGCAGCAGACCGAACCAGCGCAGCGGGAAACCCGATGCCGAGTTGAAGACCCAGCCGGAGACCGGGATCGCCAGCAGCAGCAGATACAGCGCGGCGTGCGTTGCCTGCGCGACCCGGTGCTGCCAGCGCGGCAGATCGGCGGGCGGCGCCGGATGCGGATCGACCAGTCGCCACAGCAGGCGCAGCGCGACCAGGCCCAGCAGGGTGATGCCCAGCGACTTGTGCAGCAGATAGACCTGTTCCTTCCACAGCGACAGCGGCAGGCCGGTCATGTACAGGCCGAGCGCACCCAGCGCCGCGATCAGCAGCAGCACGGTCCAGTGGAAAAACTGCGCCGGCACGCCCCAACGGCTGTCGTCACTTTTGATCTGCATGCGTGGTCTCCCTGGCGACCTGATCAGCGTAAGTGTGCTCGGCGCCACTGTCCTCGATGCCCTCGATCTCCAGCAACACCTTGACCTGGGCGCCGATCACCCTGGCGAACGCATCCATGCCGAAGTCCTTGCGCTCCAGCGTCGCCAGTCCGGTGAAGCCGGCCACCGTGTGCAGGCCGTAGATGGTGAAGGCGCGGCGGTTGAAGCGGAACGGAAAGGCGATGCCGACCGTGTGCCCGCGCAGCGTCAGTCGTCCGAACAGGATGCCGGTCTCGGCGCCGGTCTTCTCGACCTCGCCGCTGACGAAGTGGGCGTAGGGATGCGCCTTCGCGTCGAGAAAATCGTCGCCGGCGACGACTCGGTTCCAGTCCCTGTCGCCCATGTCGACGCCGCCGAGATCGATGTCCGCCACCACCTTGGCCGTGCTCCAGTCGTCGGGATCAAAGCGGAACCAGCCGCGCGCGATGTGTAGCCGGCCGGAGGCATCGGAATAGCCGTCGTGATCGACGAAGAAGGTGATCTGGCTGTGCACCGGGTCGAAGCGGTAGGTGGCGCCGGCGGCGTGAGCCCGCGCGGTGAGCACGAACAGGGCCAGGCACAAGACGAGGGCGGCGTGAGGGCGCATGCGGGGATCTCGGCGCGGATTATGGCCGAAGCTGCACGACGAACCCCTCAGCGGTGCGTGAATAATGCGTTTCCGATTTGCGTCGGCTGCCCGGCGCGCGCGGATTTGGCATGATCGTCGCGGGGAGCAGGGGGATCGGTCATGCGCCAGCTGTTGCGTATCGGTCTGATCGCGGCCGCGAGTCTCGCCGCGATCGCCATGCCGCGGACCGCCGGGTCCGCCTTGCCGTCGCGGGAACCGGCCAGCGCGGCGCCGTTGCCGACGCCACAGTTTCGCCGCTACGGCGTCGCCGATGGGATGCCTTCCAGCGCGGCTTATACCGTGGTGCAGGACCGGCAGGGCTATCTGTGGATCGGCAGCGCCGATGGCCTGGCGCGCTTCGACGGCGCGCATTTCGAAGTGTACCGCCACGATCCGCGCGATCCCGCCTCGCTGGCTTCCAACGATGCGGCGGCCGTGCTGGTGGATCGGGACGGCCGGCTCTGGGTCGGCGGCGGCGACAACGGCCTCAATCTCCATGATCCGGCCCACGGCGGCTTCCGGCACTGGCTGCACGACGATGCACGGCCCGACAGCCTCAGCGCCAACGATGTCTGGGCGCTGGCGCAGACCGCGGATGGCGCGATCTGGGCCGGTACCTACGCCGGCGGACTCGAGCGGCTGCGCGACGACCGCCGCGGATTCGATCACTACGCTCACGATGCGCGGGATCCGTCCAGCCTGGCGTCCGACATCGTGCTGTCGCTGCGCGCCGAAGCCGACGGCGGTCTGTGGGTCGGTACCGCGGCGGGACTGGACCTGCGCACCCCGGACGGGCGTTTCCATCACGTGCGCTTCGCCGGCCTCGAGCGACCGCCGCGGGTATGGCGCGTGGATGGCGAGGGCGTGCAGCGCCGCGCGGCGACCAGTGCCGGTCTGTATCAGGTCGGTGCCGACCTCGTCGCCACGCCGATGCGCGACGCCAGCGCGCGGCCCGCCCAGGCCTTTGCCAGTCTGCGCGAGCCCGACGGCAGCCTGTGGGTGGCGGTCCAGGGCGGCGTCGACTATCGCGACGCCAGCGGGCGCTGGACGCGTTTTGCGCCGCAGCCGTCGCTGGCGAGCGGACTCCCCGGCGCGCTGGTGATGGCGGTCAGTCGCGACCGCGAGGGCGGCCTGTGGTTCGCGCTGCGTGACGGCGGCATCGCCTATCTGGCACCGCAATGGCGCGCGTTCAGCGTCTTCCGCCATGTACCGGAAGACGCCGGCAGCCTTGCCGCGAGCCGTGTGTTGGCGCTGGCGCCGGCTGCCGATGGAGGATTGTGGGTGGGCGGCCCGGCCGGCATGGTCGAGCATCTGGATCCGGCCACCGGAGCGGTACGCCATCTCGGCCCGGCGATCGGCCTCGGCACGCGCTCGGTGGTGGCGCTGGCGGAGGACGCGCGTGGCCGGCTGTGGATCGGCGCGCAGTCCGGCCTCAGGCTGCGGGCCGGCGGCCGGACGCGCGATCTGGGCGGCGACGTGCTGGCCGCGGGGGTGCGCCATCTCGCCCCGCTCGCGGATGGCGGCATGACCGTGGCCACCCCGGGCGACGGCGTCTGGCGGTTTGCCCCCGACACCCTGGCGATGACCGCGCTGGCGCCGGCGCTGGACACCGCAGCCGGGCGCGAGACGCACCAGCTCGCTGTCGTCGACGGCGTGCTCCGGCGCGCCAGCGGCGCCGGCTTCGAGCGCCTCGACGGCGACCGCTTCGGCTTCGTGTCCGGCGTGCCGCGCGGCCGCATCAACGCGTTTGCAGCCAGCGCGCGCGGCTTCTGGCTGGCCTATGCCGATCGCCTGCTGCATGTCGTGATCGACGCCTCCGGCGCGGCGCGGATCACCGTGCAGGTCGGCAGTGGCAACGGCTGGCCGGCGGTCGAGATCGAGGCGCTGCACGCCGATGGGCGCGGACGGGTGTGGGCAGCGAGCGTGCGCGGCCTGCTGCGCTACGATCCGGACACACGCACGTTGCAGCGGTTCGACACGCGCGACGGCCTGCCCAGCCCCGAGTTCACGGCCGCCACGCTGGTGTCGCGGGGCGCGGGCGCGGTTTACGGCGGTACGCTCGGCGGGGTGCTCGGCTTTCATCCGCAGCAGTCGCTGCCGCCGTTGCCGGCGCCTTGGCCGGTGATCGAGCGCGCAGACACGCTGCGCGACGGTCGTGTGCTGCCGGTGCGTCTGCGCGACGGGGTCCTGGCGCTCGGCTGGCGCGAGCACGGTCTGCTGCTGCAGCTGCGCGCCCTGTCGTATGTCGACCCGGCCAACACGCATTACCGCATGCGCCTGGTCGGCTTCGATCCCGGCTGGATCGAGCTCGATGCCGATGGCCGCCGTGATCTGGCCGGCCTGCCGCCGGGAGACTACCGGCTCGAGGCCGCGGCGGCGGCGCCCGGCGGACCGTGGGGTGCGCTGGTGCCGCAGGCGGTCCGCGTCGATGCCCCGCCGTGGGCGACACCGCAGGCCTGGGGGCTGTACCTGCTGGCTGGCGGGATGCTGGCGTGGGCGCTGATCGGCGCCTGGCGGCGGCGTCTTGAGCAACGCCATCGCATGCACCTGGCCGAGCAGCAGCGCTGTCTGGCCGAGAACGCCAGCGCGGCGAAGACGCGCTTTCTGGCCACCTTCGGCCACGAGATTCGCACGCCGATGACCGGCGTTCTGGGCATGACCGAGCTGCTGCTGCGCAGTGCGCTGGACCCGCGCCAGCGCGGCCATGCCGAGGCCATCCAGCACTCCGGCAGCCTGTTGCTGAAGCTGGTCAACGAGGCGCTGGATCTGGCCCGCATCGAGGCCGGCCGCTTCGAACTGGAGCAGGCACCGTTCGATCCTGCCGCGCTGCTGCGCGAGGTGGCGGCGCTGGAGCAGCCGCTGGCGGCGCGCAAGGGGCTGGCGCTCGAGCTGGAGATCGCCACAGGGCTGCCGCCGCTTGTGCTGGGCGATGGTTCGCGACTGCGGCAGGTGCTGCTCAACCTCGCCAACAACGCGCTCAAGTTCACCGAGCGCGGCTCGGTGCGGCTGCAGCTGCGCTGCGCCGGCGCGGCGCTGGTCTTCGAGGTCAGCGACAGCGGGCCGGGCATTCCGGCCGCCAGCGGCGAGCGGTTGTTCCGGCGTTTCGAGCAGGGCGACGGACCGCAGCGGCAGGCCGGCAGCGGCCTGGGGCTGGCGATCTGCCACGAGCTGGTCCAGCTGATGGGCGGGCGCATCGATCTCGAATCCGAGCCGGGCCGCGGCAGCTGCTTCCGCGTGACCGTGACCCTGCCCGCGGTGGCGGCCGATGCCGCCCCGGCGGCGCAGGTACCCGCCGCTGCCGATGAGGGCGTGCCATCGTTGCGGCTGCTGCTGGTCGAGGATGATCCGACCGTGGCCGAGGTGCTGCGCGGACTGCTCGAGGCGCAGGGCCATCGTGTCACCCACGCCACCCACGGGTTGGCCGCGCTGGCCGTGCTCGCTCAGGAACGCATCGACGCGCTGCTGCTCGATCTGGATCTGCCCGGCGTGGACGGCTTCGAGCTGGCGCGCCTGGTGCGTACCCGCGAGGCGGGCAGCGGACGACGCTTGCCGATCGTGGCGGTCACCGCGCGTTCCGGCGGCGACGAGGCGGCGCGGGCGGGCGCCGCCGGGATGGACGGCTTCCTGCGCAAGCCGGTGACCGGCGCACAGCTGGCAGCGGCACTGGCGGCCTGTCTCGACGGGGTGTCGGATCGAGCCGGGCCGCGACCGGGCTGATCGCCTTTCGCCGCAGGCCGTCCCGGGCTTTCAGTCCTCGCGTCCGGGTGCGCGCTTGCGCTGCGGTTCGGCCGCGACGCTGATGAACCGCGGCTCCTCGCCGTCCAGGCGCAGCGCGGTCAGGCGGCCGCCCCACACGCAGCCGGTGTCGATCGCATACACGCCGAGTCCGTCGAAGCGGCCCAGCGCCGACCAGTGGCCGCAGACCACGCGCGTCTCGCGGCGAGCCATGCCCGGCACCTCGAACCACGGATACATGCCGGCGGGCTGGGTGCCCGGCGCGCCCTTGCTGTCGAAGTCGAGGCGCCCGCGCACGTCGCAGTAGCGCATGCGGGTGAACACGTTGATCCCGGCGCGCCAGCGTTCGATGCCGCGCAGACCGGGATGCCATGCCGCCGGCTTGTTGCCGAACAGATGCTGCAGCAGGCGCCGGTGCTGCGGCCCATCCAGCTCGCGTTCGATCTCGGCGGCGTTGCGCTGGGCCAGCTTCAGCGTCCACGACGGCGCCAGCCCGGCGTGCACCAGGGTGAAGCCGAGCCCGGCATCGTGATGCAGCAGCTTGCGCCGGCGCAGCCACGGCAGCAGAGTGTCGCGATCCTCGGCGAACAGTACCGAGCGCAGCTCGGGATTGACGCGCGCCTGCGCTTCCTCGGGGCGCACCGCCACCGCCAGCAGGCTGAGGTCGTGATTGCCGAGCGTCACCACGCAGGCCTCGCCGAGGCCGTACACAAGGCGCAGCACCTGCAGCGACTCGCCGCCGCGGTTGACCAGGTCGCCGCAGAACCACAGACGGTCGCGGGCGGGGTCGAAGCGCAGTGTCTCCAGCAGCCGGTTCAGCTCGGGATAGCAGCCCTGGACGTCGCCGATCGCGTAGACGGCCATCAGTGCAGGGTGCGCGGCACGGACAGCACGAAGGACGGAATCGGCGCGTCGAAGCGGGTGCCGTCATCGGCCAGCATCTGGTAACTGCCGGCCATGGTGCCGACACTGGTCGTCAGCACCGCGCCGGATGTGTACTCGTAGCCTTCGCCGGGGCGCAGCCAGGGCTGCTCGCCGACCACGCCCTCGCCGCGCACTTCCTCGACCTTGCCGTCGGCGTCGGTGATGACCCAATGGCGGCTGAGCAGGCGCGCCGGCAGTGCGCCGGCGTTGCGCAGGGTGATGGTGTAGCTGAATACGAAGCGCTGCTGCGCCGGTATCGACTGTTCGGCGAGATAGCGCGTGCGTACCGCGACGGTGATGTTGTAGGAGATGTCGGTGCTCATACCGGGATTGTGGGCAGCACCGCCGTCGCGAGCAAGCGCGTCAGGCCGGCGGCCGCAGTGCAAGGCGCACGAAGTCCTCCGGGGCCAGCGTCTCCGCGCGCGCCTGCGGATCGACGCCGGCGGCACGCAAGGCCGCGGCGTCGAGCACGCCGCGCAGGGCGTTGCCCAGGGTCTTGCGGCGTTGCCCGAAGGCAGCGCGCACGACCGCCGCGATGCGCAGCGGATCGGCCTGCGGCCGCTGGGCCGGCGGCTTCGGCGTCAGTCGCACCACCGCCGAGTCGACCTTGGGCGGGGGCCGGAACGCGCCGGGTGCGACGCGAAACAGCGGCTCGACCGTGCAGGCCAGCTGCAGCATCACGCTGAGACGTCCGTAGGTCTTGCTGCCGGGCGCCGCCGCCATGCGCTCGACCACCTCCCGCTGCAGCATGAAGTGCATGTCGGCGATGATGTCGGCGTAGGCCAGGCAATGAAACAGGATCGGGCTGGAGATGTAGTACGGCAGGTTGCCGGCGATGCGCAGCCGGTGGCCGGTCGCCAGCGCGGCGAGATCGACCTTGAGCACGTCGGCGCGGATGACCTCGAGCAGGCCCAGCGGTCGCGCGGCGGCCTCGAGCGCGGGGATCAGCCCGGCATCCAGCTCGATCGCGGTCAGACGTCCGGCGGCGGCCAGCAGCGGCAGGGTCAGCGCGCCCTCGCCGGGGCCGATCTCGACCAGCGTGTCGTCCGCCTGCGGTGCGATCGCATGCACGATGCGTTCGACCACGCTGCGCTCGTGCAGGAAATGCTGGCCGAAGTGTTTCTTCGGTCGTGCCGGCGCAGTACTGCTCATGCGGCGGGGCTGCGGCGCGCGACGAGGGCGAGCGCGAGTTCGGCGGCGGCGATCAGGCTGCGCGCGTCGGCGTCGCCGCGGCCGGCGCGATCGAGCGCGGTGCCGTGGTCCACCGAGGTGCGCACGAAGGGCAGGCCGAGGGTGACGTTGACCGCGCGCTCGAAGGCCTCCGCCTTGAGCACCGGCAGCGCCTGGTCGTGATACATCGCCAGCACGGCGTCGTAGTTCGCTCGCAGCGCGGGCACGAAGGCGGTGTCGGCCGGCAGCGGTCCGAGCAGGGTGAAGCCCTCGCCGCGCAAAGCGTCCAGCGCGGGCTCGATCACCTCGATCTCCTCGCGGCCGAGGTGGCCGCTCTCGCCCGCGTGCGGATTGAGGCCGAGCACGGCGATGCGCGGCTGCGCGATGCCGAACTGTGCGGTCAGCGCGTGGCGCAGGATGCGCAGGGTGCGCATGAGGCCCTCGCGGGTGATCGCCGCCGGCACCGCCGCCAGCGGCAGGTGGGTGGTGGCCAGGGCGACGCGCAGGCGATCGCTGGCCAGCAGCATCACCACCTCGGCGCCGGCGCGGCGGGCGAAGAACTCGGTGTGGCCGCTGAACGCCTCGCCGGCGTCGTTGATCACCGACTTCTGCACCGGGCCGGTGACCACGGCGTCGAACGCTCCCGACAGGCAGCCGTCGGCCGCCTGCGCCAGGGTGGCCAGGACGTGGAAGGCGTTGCGCGGATCGGGCATGCCCGGCTGCTCGGTTGCGCGCAACGGCACTTCGATCACGCGCAGGCTGCCGGCGGCGCGCAGCGCGCGTGGGCGCTGATCGTCGGTTTCGAGGTGGAGCCGGATGCCGCAACGTGCCGCGGCGCGTTCGAGCAGGCCGGGATCGGCGATCGCGATCAGGTCGGCCGGGAGCGCGGTCGCCGCCAGCCTCGCCAGCAGCTCGGGACCGATGCCGGCCGGCTCGCCGGCGGTCAGGGCCAGGCGCGGCAACGCCGCGCCGGCGTTCACGGTGCCGCGGTGCCGGCCTCGCCGGCGCCGCCCAGCAGGATGCGCACGTAGGCCTGGGCGCGCAGGTCGCGCAGGAAATCGCTGTAGGCCGCCTCGGCCTTGCGGTTGCCGATCGCCTGGCGCGCCTGCTCGCGCTGCATCGCCTCGGTGCGATCGACCTGGCGGCTGCCCAGCAGCTGCAGGATGTGCCAACCCTGCGGCGACTGGAACGGCGGCGAGATCTCGTTGTCCTTCAGTGTCGGCAGCAGCTGCGCCACGACGGTGCCGAACTGGTCGGCGGGGAACCAGCCCATGTCGCCGCCGGCGTTGGCGGTGGTGTCGTCGCCGGAGTCCATCTTGGCCAGCACCGAGAAGTCGGCCTTGCCGTCGACGATCTGCTTGCGGATAGCGGCGATCTTCTGCTGCGCCTGCTCGCTGCTGACCAGCTCGGAGGTCTTGATCAGGATCTGCCGCGCGTGATACTCGGTGATCAGCTGCTTTTGCGGCGCACGCTGCGCGACCAGCTTGATGATGTGGAAACCGTCCGGACTGCGCAGCGGCGGCGTGACTTCGCCGGGCTTCATCTTCAGCACCAGATCGGCGAACTGGGTCGGCAGTTCGTCGACCCGGCGCCAGCCGAGCTTGCCGCCCTCGAGCGCATCCGGCGCCTGCGAATAGCGGATGGCCGCGGCGGTGAAATCGAGTCCGCCGGCCAGCGCCTTCTCGACGTCGACGGCCTTGGCCTGCGCCGCGGCGACCTGGTCCGGCGTCGCGGCCTCGGGTACCGCGATCAGGATCTGCGCCATCTCGACGTCGCCGGCCTTGAACGCGGGACTGTCAAGCAGGTTGTTGACCTCGGCGTCGGTGACCTGGACGCTGCCCTGCAGCACCGCGTCGCGCAGTCGTTGCACGAGAATCTGGTCGGCGATCTGCTTGCGAAACGCGGCGTAGTCGCCGCCTTGCTGCACGATCGCCTGCTGCAGCTGGTCGGGCGTCAGCTTGTTCTGCCGGGCGACATTGGCGACCGCGGCATCGACCTCGTTGTCGCTGACCCGGATGCCGTTTTCCTCGGCGCGCTGCACCTGCAGCTTCATCAGGATCAGGCGCTCGAGCACCTGCCGTTCGAGCACCGGCCTCGGCGGCAGCTGCTGCGGATTGGCGGCGAACTGGTGCTCGACCTGGGCCAGGGCACCGTCGAGCTCGCTCTGCAGGACGACACCGTCGTTGACCACGGCCACGATGCGGTCGAGGGGCTGCGGCGGCTGCAGCAGCTGGGCCTGTGCCGTGTTGCACGCGACCAGCGCAAGCGCCGACAGGAGGAGGGCGTGAAGTCGTTTCATGGGGGATGCCGGGCGCCGCAAGGCGCGGAAATCATTGATAACCGAGGATAGCACGGCGCAGGAAATCGCCGGTCTTCTGGCCGACGTCGCCGAGGCCCTTGAACTCGACCTCGAACATGATCGCGTTGCTGGTATCGCCGGCGAAGTCGCGCACATAGTGTCGCGCCACCACGCGCACCGCCATGCAGCAGCTGTCCCATTCCACGCCGCCGAGCGCCTCCAGCGTGCTGTGGTCGCGCAGCGAGTAGTTCCAGCGCCCGATCAGGCTCCAGCTGGCGTTCAGCGGCCACAGCGCGGAGACGTCGTACTGGTCGAGCAGGCCCTGGCGATAGCGGTAGGCGAAGTTGAACACCCCGTCAGCGCCGATGCGGCGCTGCACGCCGATCGTGGAGACGGTCATCCGTTGCGCATTGGGGTCGTACTGCTGGGCGACGTCGAGGCGCCAGTCCGGCGACAGCGCCACGCTCAGGGTGCCGACATAATTGGAGCGGCTGTAGGCGGTCGCCGGGATGCCCGGCAGGGTGACCCGCTGCGGGGTGAAATACAGGATCTCGCCGAGGCTGGCCGACAGCCGTTCGACACCGCCCGCGTCGAGCAGGCGCGAGGTCAGCGCCAGGGTCAGATTGTTGGCGTTGATCTGGCGATCGGCGCCGGAATAGGTATTGCTGCTGAACATCTGCCAGTAGTCGAAGGTCAGCGGCTGGGTATCGAACACCGGCAGGCTGTTCTGGTTGCGGTAGGGTACGTAGAGGTAATAGGCCTGCGGCTCCAGGGTCTGCGTGTAATCGTTGCCGAACAGGTGCATGTCGCGGTCGAAGACCAGCCCGGCATCGACGCTGGCGATCGGCAGTCCGCGATCGGGACTGCCGTTGGTGGCCTGCTGCAGCTGGTAGGTCGTATAGCGGTAGCCCAGTTCCGGACGCACGAACCAGGCCGCGCCCTGCAGCGGCAACGCCAGATAGGGGTACAGGTCGAGGCGGTCGCCCTCGAGCGCGCCGCGCTTGCGGAACGCGACCGCCTCGCTGCGCAGACCGAGCTCGAGGGCGCCGGCCAGCGGCAGGTCGGCGTTGAAGGTGGCGCGCGGCAGCCGCGCGTAGGGCAGCGCGGTGTAGGGCAGGGTGGGGTCGGTGAGCTGGAAGGTGTCGATGCCCAGCGATGCGTTCCACCAGCTGCCGCTGCCGTAGAGATAGGCGCTGGATCCCAGCAGGCTGGTCGCGGCCAGGGTCAGGCTGTTGCCGAAGTCCTCGAAGTAGCGGCTGTCGCTGACGCGATTGATGTTGGCGTTGAACGACCAGCCGTTGCCGAGCGTGGTGCTGTCTTGCGCCTGCAGCGACCAGCGCCGGCCGCCGGCCATGCGGTCGTGAGGCATGTAGTCGGCATCGATGCTGCCGTGGCTGGACGCGGTGAGATAGCGGAACTGCCCGCCCAGCATGGCGCCGCGGTTGCCGTAGATCTGCGGGGTCACGGTGGCGTCGTAATTGGGCGCCAGGTTGAGGTAGTAGGGAAGGCGCAGGTAAAAGCCCGAGTTGCTCGAAACGCCGAAGCTCGGCGCCAGCAGGCCGCTCATGCGCTGGCCGTTGGCCGGGAATCGCAGGTAGGGCAGCCAGAAGAACGGCACGCCCTTGATGCGCATGCTGACGTCGCGGGCACGGCCGATGCCGGTGGCGCTGTCGATGTCGATGCGCCGTGCCGACATCTCCCACAGCCGGTGGCGCGGATCGCAGGTGCTGTAGGTGGCCTCGCTGTAGGCGCTGCGTTCGCGGTCGAGGATCTGCGCGGCCTGGGCGCTGCCGTTGCCGTGCGCGGCCAGCAGCAGGTACCGCACGTCGCGTGCCGTGGCACGGTCGGGCGTGGTGGTGCCGCGGATGCTGCTGGCGCGCAGCAGCAGTGCGTGGTCCTGGTAGCGCACGTTGCCGCTGGCGGCGTAAGCGGTGCTGTCGCGGTCGTAGTCGATGCGGTCGGCGCGCAGCAGCTGGTCCAGTCGCTGCAGGGCGACGTTGCCGGTCAGCGTGTACTCGCGGCCGTCGCTGCTGGCGGAACGTGCCGCGCGGATGTCGGTCGGCGCGTCGGCGCGGACGCCGGCGGCGGGAAGGCCCGGCACATAGTCCGCCAGCAGCGGATTGACCGGGCATTGCGAATAGTCGATTGCCGGCTTCGGGCACAGGATGCTGCCCAGCGGACAGGCGGTCCCGGCGATGCGATCGGCGGCGTGCAGCGGCGCGGTCGCGGCGATCGCGACCGCCAGCGCGAGCAACCGTCGCGGCGGCAGGGAAGCAGGACGACGCGGCACCGAAACCCCCTGTGGACGTGGCATGCAAACCTAGCAGAAAGCCGCGACCGGCGGCATGCGCAGGGGATGCGGGACAAGGTCCCTGCAGTCGCGCGCTCAGTCCATCAGGGCGCCGACATGCGCGGCGGTGCTGGCGCGCAGCGCGGTGAGGCTGTAGCCGCCTTCGAGACTCGACACCAGGCGGCCGCCGGCGTGCGCGTCGGCGAGCTCGGCGAGGCGCCGGGTCAGCCAGGCGTAGTCCTCGGTGTCCAGGTCAAGATTGGCCAGCGGGTCGAGCCGGTGCGCGTCGAAGCCCGCCGACACCAGGATCAGCTGCGGGCGAAAGGCGGCGATGCGCGGCAGCAGCGCCTCGTGCCACTGCGCCCGAAACTCTCCGGAGCCGGTGCCCGGCGGCAGCGGTGCGTTGACGATATTGCCGACGCCGCATTCGTTGCCGGCGCCGCTGCCCGGGTACAGCGGCATCTGGTGCGAGGACACGTACAGCACACGCGGCTCGCGCGCGAAGATGTCCTGGGTACCGTTGCCGTGATGAACGTCGAAATCGACCACCGCGACGCGTTTCAGCCCGTGCACGGCCAGCGCCTGCGCGGTGCCGACGGCGACGTTGTTGAACAGGCAGAAGCCCATCGCCGCGTCGCGGGTGGCGTGATGGCCGGGCGGGCGCACCGCGCAGAATGCGCGCGCCGCGGAGCCGCTGAGCGCCGCATCCACCGCGGCGCAGACCGCGCCGGCGGCGCGCAGCGCCGCCTCCAGCGAGCCCGGCGACATCGCGGTGTCGGCGTCCAGGCGCGCCAGTCCATCCTGCGGCGCGGTAGTGAAGACGCGCTCGATGTGCGCGCTGCTGTGCACGCGCGCCAGCTGCTCCAGCGTCACCCGCGGCGCGTCGACGCGATCGAGCGCGGCAAAGCGATCCTGATCCAGTGCCGCCAGCACCGCCTGCAGGCGTGCGGATGCCTCGGGGTGGCCCGGACCCGGCTGGTGCTCCAGACAGGCCGCGTGCGTGTACAGCCGCAGCATCAGCTGCCCCGGCGCCGCGCGTGCTGCCAGAGCACCTCGCCGTGGCCGCCTGCGCGCGCCAGCACGCGGGCGTAGACGAACAGCAGGTCGGACAGGCGATTGAGATAGCGCAGCGCTTCGGCACGCACCGGCTCGGTGCGCGCCAGCGCCACCGTTTCGCGCTCGGCGCGGCGGCATACGGTGCGCGCCAGATGGCAGGTCGCCGCCGCCATGCCGCCGCCGGGCAGGATGAAGTCCTTCAGGGCGGGCAGGTTCTCGTTGTGGCGGTCGAGCGTCTGCTCCAGCCAGGTCACGTCGGCGTCGTCCACCAGCGCGGTGCCGGGAATGCACAGTTCGCCGCCGAGGTCGAACAGGGTGTGCTGGATGCGCGCGAACTCGGCGCGCAGCGGCGCCGCCAGGTCGGCGCTGGCGAGGACCATGCCGAGCACGCTGTTGAGCTCGTCGAGGGTGCCGTAGGCGGCGACGCGAGCGGCGTCCTTCGGCACGCGGGTGCCGTCGCCCAGCCCGGTGCTGCCGTCGTCGCCGGTGCGGGTGTAGATCTTCGAGAGGCGGTTGCCCATGCGGCGCGCGCCGCTCAGGCGGCCTGCGGCGGCGCGGCCAGCGTCGGCCAGCGCCGTGCCAGCAGCGCGTAGCCGCCGAACAGCACGCCGCTCCAGACCAGCGTGCCGGCCAGCGTCGCCGGATAGAACGGCAGGCCGGCGACGTAGCAGGCGATCAGGCCGGCCGCGTTGTGCGGATACATCGCCGAGGTCGCCCAGACCGCGAAGTTGGTGACCAGATAGAAGCCGGTCGCGCTGGCGACGGCGGCGGTGGCCACGCGCAGCACGCTCAGTCGCTGCGTCAGGCCGAAGCCGAGCAGCACGCTGCCGGCGATGCAGGCATACACCACCGGGATCAGCGGATGCAGGCCGATGACCAGGTCCGACAGCGCCATCGCCACCAGCGGCACCAGGAAGGCGTCGCGGCGCGAGCTGAAACAGGCGCCGCCGAACAGGCCCAGCGCTTCGACCGGGGTGAAGTTCCACGGCAGCACGCCAGGCACGAAGTGGATCAGCAGACGTGTGCCGACCGCCAGCGCGATCAGCCCGGTCAGCGCCAGGAAGCGGGGCGAAAAGCGGCGGGCCGCAACGGCAGGCTGCATTGGACGGAGCCTCAATCGGAAAGAAACTGCGGGCAGTTGAAATAGGATACTTCAAAGCGTCCGTCTCGGAACGCGATCGCGCTGACACCGGCGCTATCCACGCGCAACGAGCGCGCCTGCAGCGGGTCGAGTCCGAGTGCTTGACAGAGCAGGGCGCGGATGCTGCCCTCGTGCGCGACAGCCAGCACGCGGTCGTCGCGCTGGGCGGCGTCGAGCACGGCCTCCAGCCAGGCGCGCGTGCGCGCCAGCAGCTGCGTGAAGCTCTCGCCGGCAGGTGCGGCGTGGTGCAGCCAGTCCACACTCCAGTTCCGCCAGTCCTGCGGTGCGGCCGCGGCGGCCTGCGCGAAGTTGAGCCCGTTCCAGTCGCCGAGATCGAGCTCGCGCAGGCGCGCGTCGGCCAGCGGCTCCAGCGCGAAGCGCCCCGCCAGCACCTGCGCGCTCTGCAATGCGCGCCGCTGGTCCGAGCAGAACAGGAACCGCGGCGGGGCACCGCTCCAGTGGGTCGCCAGTCGCTGCATCGCGGTGAAGCCGTCCACCGCCAGCGGCAGATCGGCCTGGCCGCGCAGGGTGCCGGCCGGCGCCTCGGCGCGGCCGCAACGGACCAGGATCAGTTGCATGGAGCGGCATCGGCCATGCGTCATCTTAGCCGTGCCGCGTATGATCCGGGGATGATCGAGTCCACCGAGATCCTGATCGTCGGCGGCGGATTGGTCGGCGCCAGCCTGGCGATCGCGCTGGATGCCGCCGGCATCGCCGCCACCCTGGTCGAGAGCGCCGCGCCGCGCGCCGATGCGCATCCGGGTTACGACGAGCGCAACCTGGCGCTGGCGCGTGCGACCGTCAACGGCCTGGCCGCGCTGGGCGTGTGGCCGCTGGCGGCGCACGAAGCGGCGCCGATACGCAGCGTCCACGCCAGCCGCGCGGGTGTCTTCGGTGCGATCCGGCTCGACGCTGCCGAACTGGGGCTGGACAGTTTTGGCCATACCCTGCCGGCGCGCGCGCTGGGTGCGGCGCTGCTGGCGCGTCTGGATGCCTGCACCCGGCTGACGCGGCTGGCGCCGGCGACGGTGACCGGACTCGAACGCAGCGGCGAAGGCTGGCGCGCGCGGCTGGCGGCGGCGGACGGCGCGCGCACGCTGCAGGCGCGGCTGCTGGTCGGGGCCGACGGTACGCAATCGTGCGTGCGCGCGGCGCTGGGCATTGGCGCGGCGACCCTCGATTACGCACAGACCTTGTTCGTGTGCACGCTGACGCCGCAGAAGACGCTCGATGGCTGCGCCTACGAGCGCTTCGGTGACGATGGGCCGACCGCGTTGCTGCCGCTGCCGCAGGGGCGCGCCGGGCTGGTGCTGAGCGTTGCCGCGGCGCGGGCGGATGCCGTGTCGGCACTGGATGATGCGGGCTATCTCGAGCTGGCGCAGGCGCGTTTCGGTGCGCGGGCCGGACGCCTGACCCGGCCCGGGCGGCGTCATGCCTACGCGATCCGCGGCGTGCTGGCACAGTCGCTGATCGCGACGCGCGCGGTGCTGATCGGCAACGCCGCGCAGACCCTGCACCCGGTCGGCGCGCAAGGCTTCAATCTCGGCCTGCGCGATGCGTTGACGCTGGCCGAGCGGGTCGCCGGGGCGGCCGATCCGGGTGCGCCCGGCCTGCTCGCCGCCTATGCCGCGCAGCGCGCGTCGGATCGCGACGGCACCGCGCGCGCCAGCCATGGGCTGGTGCGCCTCGGCGGGCTGGCGGAACCGGCGCTGCGGCCGCTGACGTCGCTGGCACTGCTGGCGGCCGCGGCGCTGCCGCCGCTGCGCCGCGCGATCGCCCGTCGCGGCATGGGTTTTCGCGGTCAGCCGCCGCGCGCCGTGCTGGAGCGCGGGCCGTGAGTGCGCGGCGTCCGCTCGACGCCGTGGTGGCCGGCGGCGGGATGGCCGGCGCGGCGGCGGCGCTGGCCCTGGCGCAGGCCGGATTCGCGGTGGCACTGCTGGATCGCCAGCGTCCGCCGACGTGGTCGCTGGCCGCGCCGCCGGATCTGCGCGTGGTGGCGCTGGCGCCCTCCTCGGCGCAGTTGCTCGATCGGCTGGGCGTATGGTCGGCGATCGCCGCGGCGCGCGTCTCGCCCTACCGCGCGATGCGCGTATGGGACGCCGCCAGCGGCGCCGAGTTTGGCTTCGACGCTGCGCTGCTCGATCGCGACGAACTCGGCTGGATCGTCGAGAGCAACCTGGTGCAGGCCAGTCTGTGGGGGGCGCTGGCGGCCGCCGGCGTCGAATGCCGCGCGCCGGTGACGGTCGCTGCGCCGGTGCAGGAGAGCGGCCGCGTGCGGGTGTCCATGGATGACGGCAGCACGCTGGCGGCACGGCTGCTGATCGCCGCCGACGGCCGCGATTCGCCGTTGCGCGCCGCAGCCGGCATCGCCAGCCGCGGCCGCGACTACGGCCAGCGCGCGGTGGTCGCGCATCTCGATGTCGAGCGCCCGCATGCCGACACCGCCTGGCAGCGCTTCCTGCCCGGTGGGCCGCTGGCGCTGCTGCCGCTGGCCGATGGTCGCGTTTCCCTGGTGTGGTCGCTGCCGGAGGTCGAAGCGGCGCGCGTGCTGGCGCAGGACGATGCGGCGTTTTGCGCCGCGGTCGGCGTTGCCAGTGATTTCCGTCTCGGCCGGGTGCGGGCGACGACGTCGCGTGCCGCGTTCGCATTGCGCCTGGGCGTGGCGCAGCGCTTCGTCGCGACCCGCCTGCTGCTGCTGGGCGACGCCGCGCACGCGGTGCATCCGCTGGCGGGGCAGGGCATCAACCTGGGCCTGCGCGACGTCGCCGAGCTGGTTGCCGTCCTGAGTGCCGCACGCGATGCCGGTATCGACATCGGCGCGGACACGGTGCTGCGCCGCTATGGGCGGCGCCGGCGCAGCGCCGATACGCTCGACGCATACGGCTTTGACGCCATCGCCCGCGCGTTCGCGATCGACGCCGCGCCGTGGGCGGCACTGCGCGGATTCGGCATGCGTGCGCTCGACCGACTGCCCGCGCTCAAGCGCCGGCTGGCCGCGCACGCCGCGGGACTCCCGTGAGCCGCTGACAGACCGGTCGCGGGCCCGCCGCGGCCGCCGCTCAGTCTTCCTTGCGGTACTGGTCGTGGCAGGACTTGCAGGTCCTGGCGGTTTTGGCGAACGCGGCCTTGGTCGCCGCCTCGTCCGTGCCCCGGGCGGTCTGCGCCATGATCGCCGAAGCGTTCTCGAATGCCTGCATCTTGGCCGCGAAGTCCGGCCAGTGCGTCCAGATGCCCGGCTTGGCCTCGCTGCGGCCGGTCAGCGAGCCCGGCGGGAAGCCCTCCAGCAGCTGCCGGCTGTAGAAGCTGACGCGCTCGGCGCGCTTGGCGAACTCGGCCTGGTTCCACGGCACCCTGCCGCGCACCATGTCGCTCATCGGCACGAAGTTCCACAGGATCGCGTGGTAGACGCCTTGCCGGTAGGCGACCGCGGTATCGGGCTTGATGGCGGCCAGCGCGACCGCGCTGATCGCGAATCCGGCAGCGGCGGCAAGAACGAGGGGCAGACGACGCATGATGGCACTCCGGGTCGGGGAGCGGCGAGCATAGCCGGGGTTCCTGTCGAAACGCTCTGCAGGCGTAAGCTCGCGCCTGCACGCACGTCTTTCACCCGGGGAGTACGCCGATGCAACGTCTCGTCATCCTGTTCGGTCTGCTGCTGGTTGCCGGCGTCGCCCGCGCCGCGATGGTCGCGCGCCCCGTCAGCTGGACCCTCGACGGCACCACCTTCCGCAGCGTGCTGGTCTATGACGATGCCGTGAGCGCGCCGCGCCCCGGCCTGGTGATGGTGCCCAACTGGTACGGCGTCAACGCCGACGCCGTTGCCAAGGCGAAGATGATCGCCGGCCGCCGCTACGTGATCCTGCTCGTCGACCTGTACGGCGAGGGCGTGCGCCCGGCCGGCACCCGGCAGGCACAGGCCGCGGTCAAGCCGCTGTACGCGGACCGCGCGCTGATGCGGGCGCGGATGGTCAGGGCACTGGCCGAACTGCGCGCCCAGGAGCGCCATGCGCCGATCGATCCGGCGCGCATCGCGGCCATCGGATTTTGCTTCGGCGGCTCGGCGGTGCTGGATCTGGCCCGCGCCGGGGCGGATGTCGCCGCGGTGGTCACCTTCCACGGCATCCTCTCGACCGACGATCCGGCGCTGGCGAAGCACATCAAGGCGCGGGTCCTGGTGCTGACCGGTGACGAGGACCAGGCGGTACCGCCTGCGGCGCGTTCCGCCTTCGAGCAGGAAATGCGCGCGGGTGGCGTCAAGCGCTGGGCGGTCGTCGATTTCGGCGGCGCCGTGCACTGCTTCACCGAGGCGGCGCAGAAACCGGCACCCAACTGCGTCTACGACCCGCCGGTGGCGAAGCGCGCCTACCAGTTCATGCGCGTGTGGCTCGACGACGCTTTCGCCGGCAGGCCGTGATCGGCGCTCAGGCAGGGCGCTCGACGGCGTAGTCGGCCAGCGTGGCCAGCGCCTCGCGCCAGGGCGAGGCGGGCAGGGCGAGGAGTGCCGCGTGCGCCGCGGCGGCATGACGACGGGCGCGCTCGCGGGTGCGCTCGATGGCGCCCGAGTCGCGCAGTGCGGCCACGATCGCGTCCAGCGACTGCAGTCCGCCCGAGCTGATGGCGCGGCGCAATGCCGCAGCCTGTGCCGGCGCGGCGCTCTGCAGGGCGTAGATCACCGGCAGCGTGGGCTTGCCCTCGGCAAGGTCGTCGCCGACGTTCTTGCCCAGCGTGCTGCTGTCGGCGACGAAATCCAGCAAGTCATCGGCGATCTGGAAGGCGAAGCCAAGCTCCATGCCGTAGCGGCGCAGCGCCTGCTCCTGCGCGGTCGGCAACCCGGCCAGCACGCCGCCGAGTTCGGTCGCGGCGGCGAACAGCACCGCCGTCTTGCGCTCGATCACGCGCAGGTAGGCGGCCTCGTCGGTGTCCGGATTGCCGATGTGCAGCAGCTGCAGCACCTCGCCCTCGGCGATGGCGTTGGTGGTGTCGGCGAGGATGCGCATCACGCGCATGCGGTCCAGTTCCACCATCAGCTGGAAGGCGCGCGAATACAGGAAATCGCCGACCAGCACGCTGGCGGCGTTGCCCCAGACCGCGTTGGCGGTCTGGCGCCCGCGCCGCAGCGCGGAGTCGTCGACGACGTCATCGTGCAGCAGGGTGGCGGTGTGGATGAACTCGATCACCGCGGCCAGGGTGATCGACTCGTCGCCGTGGTAGCCCGCTGCGCGGGCCGCCAGCACGTGCAGCATCGGTCGCAGGCGCTTGCCGCCGGCGCCGATGATGTACTCGGCGATCTGGTGGATCAGCGCCACGTCGGATGCCAGCCGCGTGCGGATCAGCGCGTCCACCCGCGTCATGTCGGCCGCGGCGAGCGCGCGCACGGCGTCGAAGTCGGCGGGACGGGCGTCGGCGGCGAGGGAACTCATGCGGATCCGGTGCGGTCGGAGTGACGGCCATTATAGGTGCGACGCCAGCGCCCACGCGCGCGCCGCTGTCGGCCTGCCATCATGCCCAGCCCCGTCATCGAACCATCAGCCCCGTCGTGAGCGCCCTCAACCGTACCGAATTCAAGAGTGCCCTGGCGCTGGCCAGTGTGGTCGGTCTGCGCATGTTCGGGCTGTTCCTGGTGCTGCCGGTGCTGGCGTTCTACCTGCAGACGATGCCCGGCGCGACTCCGGCGCTGATCGGCCTGGCGCTGGGTGTGTACGGCATCGGCCACATGCTGTTGCAGATTCCGATGGGCATGCTGTCCGATCGTGTCGGCCGCAAGCCGGTGATCACCTTCGGCCTTGCCCTGTTCGCGCTGGGCAGTCTGACCGCGGCGCTGGCGCACGGCGTGACCGGCATCATCCTCGGCCGCGCCCTGCAGGGTACCGGTGCGGTCACCGGCTCCAGCCAGGCGCTGGCGGCCGACCTTTCGCGCGAGCAGAGCCGCGGCGCGGTGATGGGCATCATCGGCGCGATGATCGGCGCCGCGTTCCTGCTGGCGCTGTTGCTGGGTCCGCCGCTGGCAGCGGTGGCCGGATTGCAGGGCTTGTTCGCGCTGACCTTCGTACTGGTGCTGGGCGCGATCGCCCTGCTGTGGGGCGTGGTGCCGCATGCGCCGCCGCCGCGCGGGCACGCCAGCGCCGGCATCGGCTCCATCCTCGGCACGCTGCGCGATCGCCGCCTGCTGCTGCTCGACGCCTCGGTGTTCGCCCTGCACGGCGTGCTGACCGCGTTCTTCATCGCCATGCCGCTGCTGCTGGCACGCGACCTGGGCCTGCCGCCCGCTGCGCAGTGGCGCATCTACGTGCCGGCGCTGCTGGCCGCCGCCGTGGCGATGGGGCTGCTGTTGCCGCGGCTGCGCACGCTGGGCGCCAGCGTGCGTCTGGTGCAGGCGAGCGTGGTCGCGGTCGGGCTGGGTCTGGCCGGACTGGCGCTGACCGGCGGTTCGGTCTGGATGGCCGGCGCGGCGGCCATGGTGTTCTTCGTCGGCTTCAACCTGCTGGAGGCCAGCCTGCCCAGCCTGGTCTCGCGCATCGCGCCGGCCCCCATGCGCGGCGCGGCACTGGGCGCCTATTCGGCCAGCCAGTTCTGCGGCATGGCCGCTGGCGGCATTCTGGGAGGCCTGCTGCTGGGGCGTTACGGTGTGAGCGGCCTGTTCGCGGCGGCGGCGGCGCTCAGCCTGCCGTGGTCGCTGCTGCTGGCGCGCGGCGCGCGTCCGATGATCGCGGCGCAGGCCGTGCCGCCGTGATGGCCTGCGGTGCGTCGACGACAGACTGGCGCGGCATCGACTGACGTTGCGCATCGGCAGCGAGCGCCTGCCCGCATGATAATCTGGCCGTCCTCAACACCCCCGGTTTCGGAGGCTCGCACCATGGCCCGTGGCGTCAACAAAGTGATCCTGATCGGCAATCTCGGCGCCGACCCCGAGACGCGCTACACCGCCTCCGGCTCGGCCATCACCACGATCCGCCTCGCTACCTCCGAATCCTGGAAAGACAAACAGAGCGGCGAGATGCAGGAGCGCACCGAGTGGCACCGGGTGAAGTTCTTCGGACGTCTGGCCGAGATCGCCAACGAATACCTGAAGAAAGGCCGGCAGGTGTATGTCGAAGGCTCCATCCGCACCGACAAGTACACCGACAAGGAAGGCGTGGAGAAATTCTCCACCGAGATCATCGCCAACGAGATGCAGTTGCTCGGCGGCCCCGGCGACG
The DNA here is from genome assembly GCA_028870665.1 of Lysobacteraceae bacterium. GTDB lineage: Bacteria > Pseudomonadota > Gammaproteobacteria > Xanthomonadales > Rhodanobacteraceae > Metallibacterium. The sequence continues at coordinate 11,599 of JAGWPB010000024.1, read as the reverse complement.
GCGGGGCACGCAGCGGCGAGAGCGGTCAGCCGCGCCCGACCGCATCGGCGCGTTCGGCCCCGGCCCGCGGCGGCGCATCGGCGCCGCCGGCGCCCGCGGCCGATACCGGCTTCGAGGACGACGACATTCCGTTCTGAGCGCACCGGCGCCCGGATCGGGGCGACGATCCCGCAGCCGGCCGGAATGCTGGCGTTTCCGTTCCCGCGACGCTGCATTTCGGGCAGACGGGTCGTCGTGCGGCGCGATGCTGCCGCGGGCAGGCGGCGCAGCGGCGCGCGCGGCGATGCGCCGGGGATCAGTCGATGCCGAGCTTCTTCAGCTTGTAGCGCAGTGCGCGGAAGGTGATGCCGAGGCGTTTGGCCGCCGCCGTCTTGTTGTAGCGGGTTTCCAGCAGTGCCTGCATGATCTTTTCGCGTTCGAGGCTGGAGATGTAGTCGTCGAGGCCCACGGAGCCGGATGCGGTTCCGTTGCCGGCCGCGGCGTCGTCCCCGCCCTCGTCATCCGCGCTGTCGTCCGCGCCCGCCGTCGCGCGGGCGCTGAGCATCAGGTCGGCGACCTCGATGCTGCCGTTCTCGCACAGTGCTACCGCGCGTTCGAGGATGTTCTCCAGTTCGCGAACGTTGCCGGGAAAGGCATAGTCGAGCAGGGCTTTCAGCGCCGGCGGCTGCAGGCGCGGGGCATCGCCGCCGGCCTCGACGGCAAGCCGGTTGAGGATGCGCACGGTCAGCTTGGGGATGTCCTCGCGGCGTTCGCGCAGCGGCGGCACGCGCAGCTCGATGACATTGATGCGGTAGAACAGGTCCTGGCGGAAATGCCCGCTATCGACCAGTCGCGCCAGATCCTTGTGGGTGGCCGACAGGATGCGCACATCCACCGGAACCTCGGCGCGTCCACCGATCGGGCGGACCGCCTTTTCCTGGATCACGCGCAGCAGCTTGACCTGCATGTGCATGGGCAGATCGGCTACCTCGTCCAGGAACAGGGTGCCGCCGTTGGCGGTCTGGAACAGGCCCTCCTTGTCGGTCTGCGCGCCGGTGAAGCTGCCCTTCTTGTGGCCGAAGAACTCGCTTTCCATCAGCTCGGACGGGATCGCGCCGCAGTTGACCGGCACGAACGGGCCGTTGGCGCGCGGGCCCTGCTCGTGGATCAGCCGCGCGACCAGTTCCTTGCCGACACCCGACTCGCCCGAGATGTACACCGGTGCCTGGCTGCGCGCGAGCTTGGCGATGGTGGCGCGCACCTGCTGCATCGCCAGCGAGTCGCCGATCAGGCGCTGCACCGTGGCCGTGTCCGCGGCTGGCGCGACGGCCGCCTCGTCGTCGCCGTCATGGCGCTCGGACGACAGCCGCAACGCCGTCTGCACCAGCCGCCGCAGCATGTTGATGTCGACCGGCTTGGAGACGAAATCGAAGGCACCGGCCTTGAGCGCGTTGACCGCGGCGTCCATGTTGCCGTAAGCGGTGATCATGGCCACCGGCATCTGCGGGTGCTCCCGCGCGATCAGCTCGATCAACTCCTGGCCCGAGCCGTCCGGCAGGCGCATGTCGGTGAAGCACAGGTCGTAGGAATGCTCGGCCAGCAGGCGTCTGGCATCACTGACGTTGCCAGCGGATTCGACCAGCAGGTTCATGCGGCCGAGCGTTATGGTCAGCAGCTCGCGGATGTCGCGTTCGTCATCGATGACCAGGACAGTCTGCTTGCTCATGCGCGGAATCCGGAATCAGGGCGCGATCAGGGTAGCGTGCGACCGGCCCCGCGCAAAGGTTTCATGCGGACGCGGCCGGCAGCGGCGCCTGCGCGGCGAGGGTGATGCGAAAACAGCTGCCGCCGCCGGGAACCGGCACGTATTCGAGGCTGCCCTGGTTGGCCTCGACCATCTGCTTGGCCAGGTACAGGCCGAGTCCGGTGCCCAGTTCGTGGGTGGTGAAGAACGGCTCGAAGATCTGCGCCGCCACCTTGGACGGGATGCCCGGGCCGCGATCGACCACCTCCAGCAGCGGCGGACCGACCTCGGTGGCGTTGCGCGCGATCAGCATCACCCGTGCCGGTTCTCCCGGCAGGCGGCCGTAGCGCAGCGCGTTCTGCACCAGGTTCCACACCACCTGCTGCAGGTGCTGCGGATCGGCCAGCGCCTCGACCGTGCGCGGCTGGGTGATCGCGCGCAGGCTGTCGCCGCCGAGGTCGTTGGATTCGGCGTACTCCTCGATGAAGCCCAGCACCCAGTCGTTGAGGTCCATCGCCTCCGGGCGCGAGCGGTCGCGGCGCGAAAGCTGCAGGATGTTCTCGATGATCTCGTTGAGCCGCGAGCAGTGGTTGTTGATGATCTCGATCATGCGCATGTCGCTTTCGGGGATCTGGTCCGACTCGGCCAGCAGCTGCGCGGAATAGCGGATCGCGGCGAGCGGGTTGCGGATCTCGTGCGCAATCGAGGCCGACAGGCGGCCCAGCGAGGTCAGTGTCAGTTCCTCGGCGCGGCGCGATACCAGCGAGGTGTCGTCGAGAAAGATCAGCACGTGCGCATCGTCATTGGCGGCAAGGCGGGTGAAGCGCGGCACCACTTCCGGGACACCCTCGGCCAGTGCGACCGCGGTTTCGTCCGGCTTGCCGGTGGTGCGCCAGTGGTAGAGCCGGCGCGACAGCTCCGGCGCCACGGTGCCGAGATCGCGGCGCTCGGCCGACGGGCTGCCCAGCAGCAGCCACGCCGATTCGTTGAACTGATGGATGCGGTTGCCCTCGTCGACCAGCAGTACGCCGGTCTTCATGCGACGGATGATCATGTCGTTGACCTGGCCGAGGTTGGCCAGGTCCAGACCTCGCTGCTCGGCCAGTGCCTCGGTTTCGCGCATCTGCGTGCCCAGTGCGAACGACAGCCAGGCAATGGCGAAATAGGCGATCCCGAACAGCCCCGACTCGAGCAGGTCGCGATCGATGCCGTTGCCGGTGACGCTGTCGGCGAAGGTGTGCCCGAGCAGCGCCAGCGCGGCCAGCGCCGCGAAGAACATGCCCAACCGCAGCGGCAGCAGCAGCGCGCCGGCGCCGACGCTGACGATCAGCATGGTGGCGATGCCGGTGCGCGCATCGTGCATCGACAGGATTGCCAGCAGCGCCGCCAGCACGTCGACGCTGAGCGCGATGGCGACGTTCAGCGAGAGCCTCGGCAGCCACTGCCGCGTCTGCGCCAGCGCGATCAGCGCAAACAGCAGGTAGAGCATGGCGGTGACGCGCGCCAGCAGCGGCTGGCTCAGCACCACCCACTGCACGGCCAGCGGGCTGAACGCCAGTCCGGTGTAGACCGTGGCCTGCAGGACGCGGAACAGGTTGAAGAAATACAGCTCGCGGCGGACGGTTTCGCCGGCGGGGGCGGGGCGCGTGCGGGCACGGACTTGAGCGGCGGGCACGGAGGCGTTCCGGAAGGGCTGCGGCAGTATAGCGCGGGCCTTTCCATCGTGACCCCTATCCTCGACAATAGGCGATTGTTCCGTCCTTGCGGCAGCGCGACGCCCGTCGCGACCCCGCCGCAGCCGCCGCCGCGCGCGGTGCGCCCCCTTTCCCGCATGCGAGGTCGAGCATGAACTTTCACGAATACCAGGCCAAAGAGCTGTTCGCCGAGTACGGGATCGCCGTGCCGGCGGGCAAGGTCGCGACGACCCCCGAGCAGGCGGTCGAGGCGGCGCGTGCGCTCGCCGGCGAGCACTGGATGGTCAAGGCGCAGATCCACGCCGGCGGCCGCGGGAAGGCCGGCGGCGTCAAGTTCTGCAAGAACCTCGATGAGGTCAGGGCCGCCGCGGCCGGCATGCTCGGCAGGACGATGGCCACCTACCAGTCCGGCGGCCGTGCACTGCCGGTGAACCTGGTACTGGTGACCGAGGCCACCGACATCGCCAGGGAGTTGTACCTCTCGATCCTGGTCGACCGCGACAGCAAGGCGGTGGCGTTCATCGCCTCGGCGCGCGGCGGCGTCGACATCGAGCAGGTGGCGCGCGAGACGCCGGACGAGATCCACACCGTCGCCATCGATTACGTGCAGGGGCTGCAGCCCTACCAGTGCCGCAAGCTCGGTTTCGCGATGGGGCTGAATGCACGGCAGGTTGGCCAGCTGACGCGAATCATGAGTGGCCTGTACCGGCTGTTCATGGATCAGGATCTGGCGCTGGTGGAGCTCAACCCGCTGGCGATCAACAGCGCCGGTGACCTGTTGGCGCTCGACGGCAAGGTCAACTCCGATGACAACGCCGAGTTCCGTCATCCGCGGCTTGCCGCGATGCGCGACACGTCGCAAGAGGACCGCGCCGAAGCGGTGGCGCAGGAGCACAACCTCAACTACGTGACCATGGAAGGCAGCATCGGTTGCATGGTCAACGGCGCGGGCCTGGCCATGGCCACCATGGACGTGATCAAGCTGGCCGGCGCCGAACCCGCCAACTTTCTCGACGTCGGCGGCGGCGCCACCAAGGAACGGGTCACCGAGGCATTCAAGCTGATCCTCGGTTCGGACAAGGTCAAGGCGATCCTGGTCAACATCTTCGGCGGCATCGTGCGCTGCGACCTGATCGCCGAGGGCATCATCGGCGCCGTCAGGGAGGTCGGCCTGACGATCCCCGTGGTGGTGCGACTGCAGGGCACCAATGTCGAGCAGGGCCGCGCGCTGCTGGCGCAGTCGGGGCTGAAGATCACGCCCGCCGACGATCTCAACGATGCGGCCCGCAAGGCCGTGGCCGCCATCGCCTAAGGAGCTCCCGATGTCCGTGCTCGTCAACAGAAACACCACGGTGATCTGCCAGGGCTTCACCGGCCAGCAGGGCACCTTCCACTCGCAGCAGGCGCTCGACTACGGCACCCGGCTGGTCGGCGGGATCACGCCCGGCAAGGGCGGCAGCGAGCATCTCGGTCTGCCGGTGTTCAACACCGTGCAGGACGCGGTGGATGCCACGCATGCCGATGCCAGCATGATCTTCGTGCCGCCGCCGTTCGCCGCCGACGCCATCCTCGAGGCCGCGGACGCCGGCGTGCGCGTGATCGTGGCGATCACCGAGGGCATTCCGGTGCTGGACATGCTGCGCGTCAGGAACGCGCTCAAGTCCTACCCCGACAGCGTGCTGATCGGTCCCAACTGCCCCGGCATCATCACGCCCGGCGAATGCAAGATCGGCATCATGCCCGGCCACATCCATCGGCCGGGCGCGGTCGGGATCGTCAGTCGCTCCGGCACGCTGACCTACGAGGCCGTGTTCCAGACCACCGAGGTCGGGCTCGGCCAGTCCACCTGCATCGGCATCGGCGGCGACCCGATCCAGGGCATGAACTTCATCGACTGCCTCAGGCTCTTCCAGGACGACCCTCAGACCGCGGGCATCATCATGGTCGGCGAGATCGGCGGCAGCGCCGAGGAAGAGGCGGCCGAGTTCATCGCCGGGCACGTGACCAAGCCGGTGGTCGCCTTCATCGCCGGCGCATCCGCTCCGCCGGGCAAGCGCATGGGCCACGCCGGCGCGATCATCTCCGGCGGCAAGGGCACGGCGGCGGCCAAGTTCGCCGCGCTGGAGAAGGCCGGCGTCATCACGGTCAAGTCGCCGGCCGATCTCGGCCGGACGCTGGCAGCGCGGATGCGCCAGTGAGCGCGGTATCCTGCTCCGCCGGCGGCGCGGGGACCTGAGGTGCGCAGGCCGCGGATTCCCGCGGCCTTGCCCGTTGTGGAGACGCCCGATGGCCGTGCTGCGCTTCGCGCTCGCCCAATACGATTTCGCGGTCGGTGCGGTGGCGGCCAACGCGGCGCGCATGCGCGCGCTGGCCGTCGAGGCGCACGGGCGCTGGGGCGCGGCGCTGGTCGCGTTTCCGGAGCTCGCGCTCTGCGGCTATCCGCCGGAGGATCTGCTGCTGCGCCCGAGCTTTCTCGAAGCCTGCGCCCACGAACTGGACGCGCTGGCGGCCGGGCTTGCCGGCGTCGCGGCGGTGGTCGGGCATCCGCATGCGCTGGGCGAGGTATACAACGCGCTCAGCCTGCTCGATGGCGGTCGCGTTTCCAGCACTTACCACAAGCAGGCCCTGCCCAATTACACGGTGTTCGACGAGAAGCGCTACTTCCGCCCCGGCCACGGTACGCTCGTGGTGTCGATCCGGGGCGTGCGCATCGGCCTGCTGATTTGCGAGGACATCTGGCAGCCGGAGCCCGCTGCGCATGCGGCCCGCGCCGGCGCCGAACTGCTGCTGGTGATCAATGCCTCGCCGTATGACGTGTTGCAGGCGGCGGCACGCGAGCAGGTTCTGGCTCAGCGTGCGCGCGAGAACGGTATCGCCATTGCCTATGTCAATCTGGTCGCGGGTCAGGATGACCTGCTGTTCGACGGCGGCTCGCTGCTGGTGCAGTCCGACGGCAGCATCGCGGCGCGCGCACCGGCTTTCGTCGAGACGCTGCTCGACTGCGCGTACGACACCGACACGCGGCGCCTCAGCGCGCTCGAATGGCCGGCGCCAGACGCGACCGGCACCGCGGCCACGCTTTATGCCGGGCTGGTGCGTGGCGTGCGCGACTACGTGCGCAAGAACGGCTTTCGCAGCGTGCTGCTGGGGCTTTCCGGCGGCATCGATTCGGCGCTGACGCTGGCGATCGCGGTCGATGCGCTGGGTGCCGATTGCGTCCACGCGGTGATGCTGCCCTCGCGCCACACCTCCGCGCTGTCGCTGCGCGAGGCCGAGGCGCAGGCGCGAGGACTGGGTGTCGATTATCAGGAGCTGCCGATCGAGCCGGCCTACCGTGCGTTCAGCGGCGCGCTGGCGCCGGCGTTCGCGGGTCGCGCGCCCGATGCGACCGAGGAGAATCTGCAGTCGCGCTGCCGAGGCGTGATGCTGATGGCGCTCAGCAACAAGTTCGGACACCTGTTGCTGAGCACCGGCAACAAGAGCGAGATGGCGGTCGGCTACGCCACGCTGTATGGCGACATGTGCGGGGCCTACGCGCCGCTGAAGGATGTCTACAAGACGCAGGTCTACCGCCTGGCGCGGTGGCGCAACGACGCGGGGTTCGGGCCGCGCGCCCCGGGCAGCGCAGGCAGCCGCGGCGAAGTCATACCGAGGGCCGTGATCGAGCGCGCGCCTTCGGCGGAGCTGCGGGCTGGCCAGACCGATCAGGATTCATTGCCGCCCTACGACACGCTGGACGCGATCCTCGAGCGCTTCATCGAGGGCGAGCAGTCGCAGATCGAGATCGTCGCCGCCGGCTTCGACGCCGAAACCGTGCGTCACGTGGTGCGGCTGGTGCTGGCGAGCGAATTCAAGCGCCGGCAGTCGGCGCCGGGGCCGCGCGTCAGCCGGCGCGCGTTCGGCCGCGAGCGCCGTTATCCGATCACCTCGGGCTGGCGCTGAGACGCTGAATACTGCCCCACGCTCCAGCGTGAGGCGTGTTGTCTGAGGCTCTATTATCTTTCCCGGGTCCCGGGTCCGCCCTGCCTCTCAGCCGCCGCCCATGAACGGGATCAGTTTCCAGAACCAGGCCGGATGCGACGGCCAGTCGGAGGGATTCCTGAGATACGGGTGGTTGGGATAATTGAGCTTGAGCACGCTGAGGCTGTCATTGGCCAGGGTGGTTTCACCCAGCGCCCGGTAGGCCTTGACCATCACCGCCAGCGCGTCACCGGTCTGTGGCGCCTGCTGGTAGTGCTCGATGATGTACTGCGCACGATCCAGCGCCGCGACATACACCTTGCGCCGCAGGTAGTACTCGGCGATGTTCAGCTCGAACTGCGCCAGTCCATTGCGCAGCCAGATCATGCGCTGGCGCGCATCCGGAACGTACTTGCTGTTCGGGTAGCGTTGCAGCAGCTGGCTGAAGTCGTCGAACGACTGCACCGCATAACCCTGATCGCGGCGCGAACGGTCCTGGGCGAACAGCTGTACCAGCATGCCGCCGCTGCGATTGAAGTTGATCAGACCGCGCAGATAGTAGGCATAGTCGATGTGCTTGGCGGCCGGGTAGGTCTTGATGAAGCGGTTGATGGTGGAATAGGCGTCGTCCGCCTTGTCGTCCTTGTACTGGGCGTAGGCCAGTTCCAGCTGCGACTGCTCGGTATAGGGCCCGAACGGAAAGCGCGCGATCAGGCGTTCGTAAAGTTTCTCCGCGCCGCCATAATTGGACCGATGCAGGGCCGTCCGCGCCTGGCTGTAGAGTTGCTCGACCGTCATCTGGTCGGGGTTTTCGCGCTTGCCGCCGAACAGCGCGCAAGCCGGCAGCAGCAGCATCATTGCGATGAGAGGTAGCAGCTTGGAAAGGCGCATCGATCGGGACCGCACGGCTGGCAAAGCCGGCATCATAGCGGAAAGGTGCATGTGCCCGGCGTTAAGCGCGGCATTCGTCGCCGGGCGGCTGTGATGGCGACCAGCCGCCACGCCCGCCTGCCGCTGCAGGCCGCCGGCCAGCGCCTTGACCAGGCCCTGGCCGAGCTGTTCCCGGATTACTCGCGCACGCGCTTGACGACGTGGCTGCGCGCGGGCGCGGTGCGTGTCGACGGCTTGCCTGCCCTGCCGCGTCAGCGCGTGCGCGGCGGCGAGCAGGTCAGCATCGATGTCCCGCAGGAGCGGATCGTGCCGCTGGCGCCGGAGCCGATCGCGCTGGATCTGCGCCACGTTGATGGCGACCTGCTGGTACTGGTCAAGCCGGCAGGCCTGGTGGTGCATCCCGGCGCCGGCAATCCGGCCGGCACCCTGCAGAACGCGCTGCTGCATTTTGACCCCGATCTGGCCGGCCTGCCGCGTGCCGGGATCGTGCATCGACTGGACAAGGACACCACCGGCCTGATGGTGGTGGCGCGCTCGCAGCGCGCGCATACCGCGCTGACGGCGATGATCGCCGCGCGCGAGATCAGCCGTCAGTATGCGGCGATCGTGCGTGGCGCGTTGATTGCCGGTGGCGAGGTGCGCGCCGCGATCGGGCGTCATCCGCAGGATCGCCAGCGCCAGGCGGTCCGTGCCGGCGGAGCGGGCAGGCCGGCGTTGACGCACTACCGCGTGCGCGAACGCTTTCGCGCCCACACCCTGCTGCAATGCAATCTGGAGACCGGTCGTACCCATCAGATCCGCGTGCACATGGCGCATCTGGGCCATCCGCTGGTGGGCGATCCGCTGTATGGCGGGGGCCTGAGGCTGCCGCGCGGCGCCGGTCCGGCGTTGATCGCCGCGTTGCGCGGTTTTGGCCGTCAGGCCCTGCATGCCGAACGGCTGGCGTTTGCCCATCCGTTCGGTGGCGAGCTTCTGCGGTTCGATGCCGAGCCGCCCGCGGATTTTCTCGCACTGCTGGCGACCTTGCGCGCCGACGCGACGGACGATGTCGATCGAGCATGATCCGCTGGGGCTGCTGCGACCCGAGTGGCCGGTGCCGCCAGGCATCCGCTGCGCGGTAACCACGCGCGCCATGCCCGGCGTTTCGCGAGGTCCTCATGCCTCGTGCAACCTCGGACTGCGCAACGGCGAGACCGCTGAAACGGTACGCGCCAATCGCGCGCTGCTGCGCACCGCCCTGGCGTTGCCGTGCGAACCGCTCTGGCTGCATCAGGTCCACGGTTGCGGCGTGATCGACGCCGATGCCATCGTGGCCGCTGTCGACCCCGAGCCCCGGGCCGATGCCGCCATCGCGCGCGCGCCGGGGCGCGTGCTGGCCGTGCTGAGCGCCGATTGCCTGCCGGTGCTGTTTGCCGCCGCAGACGGCAACGAGATCGCCGCAGCCCACGCCGGCTGGCGCGGACTGGCGGCCGGGGTTCTGGAGACAACGATCGCCGCCCTGCGCACGCCCCCGGCGCGGCTGCTGGCGTGGTTGGGGCCATGCATCGGCGCCGTTTCCTACGAAGTCGGTGCCGAGGTGCGCGGGGCATTCGTCGAACCGGATGCCGGCGCAGCCGCGGCATTCGTGTCCACGCGGCCCGGTCACTGGACCTGCGATCTGGCGGCATTGGCGCGACGCCGGCTGCGCACGTGCGGAGTGACGCGGATCTTCGGCGGCGGTTTTGATACCCGAAGTGATCCGCGCTTTTATTCCCATCGCCGCGACCCGGCCGCCAGTGGCCGTTTTGCCAGCCTGATATGGCGCGAGCGGGCGGAGTCGTAAATGCAAACGCCGGCAATGCGCCGGCGTTTGCGAGACGCGCTGTCGCAGGAATTACTTGATCAGCAGATCCTTGTCCTTCTTGCCGGCTGCCAGCGCATCGACGAACCAGCGTGGGCGCTTGCCGCGGCCGGACCAGGTCTGACCCGGATTGCCCGGATTGCGGAACTTGGGGGCGACACTGCCCAGCTTGCGGCCGCGACGACCACCGCGGGCGGGAAACACGTCATCCATGCTGAAACCTTCCTTCTTCACCATCTGCTCAATGCGCGCACGCAGGTCGGAGATTTTCTCCTTGGCCAGTTCGCCTTGGCGATTCTTGGCCTTTTCGATCAGGTCGAGCAACTGATTGTGGTTGAGGGTCTTCAGGTCAATGGCCATGCTTGCGCTCCAGTGGGGGTCTTGGGCAGAAGAATAAACGCCGGCGGCGTGCGGGAAGTTGCGGCTGCCGTGGCGCTATTCTGCCCCTGCAGGCAGCAAAAGAAAATCCCCCGATGGGGAATGCGGCCAAAAGTCATGCAACGGCGACGGGCAATGGCGGATTATTCAACCTCGAATTGAAACGGCATTGGCGCCGGCAATCAAGGCCAGCAGAGCCTCGCGGCTGAGCGCGCGGTTTTCGCTGTCGCCGCGGGCGCGATATTCAAAGGTGCCGGCGGCCAGTCCGCGCTCGCTGACCACGATCCGATGCGGAATGCCGATCAGCTCGATATCCGCAAACATCGGTCCGGGACGCAGGCCGCGGTCATCGAGTACGGTCTCGATGCCGCCGGCGTTGAGATCGGCGTAGAGCGATTCCGTCGCGGCGCTGACGGCGGGGTCGCCCTTGGGGTTGATCGGACAGATCGCGACCTGCCAAGGCGCCATCACCTGCGGCCACAGGATGCCGGCCGCATCGTGGTTCTGCTCGATGGCGGCGGCGACGATGCGGCTGACGCCGATGCCGTAGCAGCCCATCGTCATCACCTGGGCCTGGCCGGTTTCATCGAGGACGACCGCACCCATCGCCTGTGCGTAGCTGCGGCCGAGCTGGAACACGTGGCCGACCTCGATGCCGCGGGCGATCGCCAGCGTGCCGTGGCCGTCGGGTGACGGGTCGCCGGTGACGACCTTGCGCAGATCGGCGATGCGCGTGATGCGCGCGTCGCGCTCCCAGTTGGCGCCGATGTAATGGCTGCCTTCGGCATTGCCGCCGCAGACAAAGTCGGCCAGCGTCGCCGCGCTGCGATCGACGATCACCGGGATGCTCCCGGGCAGTCCGACCGGGCCCAGAAAGCCGGGCCGGGTTCCGGTGACGGCGACGATCTCGGCCTCGCTCGCCAGCACCGATTCGCCCGGCAGCTCGGCCAGCTTGGCCGCCTTGATCTCGTTGATCTCGTGATCCCCGCGTACGCACAGCGCGACCAGGCCGTCGCGGCCACGCACCAGCAGCGTCTTGACGCACTGTGCGGGCGCGACGCCGAGCAGGCCGGCCACCTCGGCGATGGTTTTCTGCGTCGGCGTGGCGACCCG
>JAGWPB010000088.1 GCA_028870665.1 Lysobacteraceae bacterium | reverse complement strand
GACACGCCGCTGGACGAGACCACCATCGCCGGCGTCACCGTGGGCCTGGCCGTGCAGGGCATGAAGCCGGTCGCCGAGGCGCAGTTCGAGGGCTTCATCTACCCGATGATGGAGCAGATCGCCTGCCACGCCGCGCGCATGCGCAACCGCACCCGCGGCCGCCTCACCGTGCCGGCGGTGTGGCGCGCGCCCTGGGGCGGCGGCATCCGCGCGCCCGAGCACCACTCGGAAGCGAACGAACACCTGTTCACCAACATCCCCGGCCTGCGCGTGGTGATGCCCTCCTCGCCGGCGCGTGCCTACGGCCTGCTGCTGGCGGCGATCCGCGATCCCGACCCGGTGATGTTCTTCGAGCCCAAACGCATCTACCGGCAATACAAGGAAGAAGTGCCCGACGACGGCGAGGCGCTGCCGCTGGACGTGTGCTTCGTGCTGCGCGACGGCCAGGACGTGACCCTGGTGACCTGGGGTGCGCAGGTCAAGGAAACGCTGGAGGCCGCCGACGCGCTGGCCGCCGAAGGCATCAGCGCCGAGGTGATCGACCTGGCCACGGTCAAGCCGCTGGACTTCGACACCATCGCCGAGTCGGTGGCCAAGACGCACCGCTGCGTGATCGTGCACGAGGCGCCGCGCACCGCGGGCTTCGGCGCCGAGGTGGCCGCGCGCCTGGCGGAACACTCGATGTACGACCTGCATGCGCCGGTCGAGCGCGTCACCGGCTACGACACCCACATCCCGCTGTTCCGCCTGGAGATGAAGTATCTGCCGAGCGTGCAGCGCATCGTCGAGGCCGCCAGGCGTACGCTGGCGGTGTGAGGGCGTTTTGCCAAGACGGAGCAACGGTCTGGTCTGCCAAGGACGCCAAGGACGCCAAGGACGCCAAGGACGCAAAATGATTCCATGAAGGGCGCCACTCCTCCAGCCAGGCTGTGCGCGCCAACTTGATCGAAGGTGTCGCACCGACCCACTCGAATTTGCGTTCTTGGCGCCCTTCGCGGACAGCATGTGTTTCACCACGACTCACCGCTCATCCAGGAAATCGCACCATGGCCGACATCAAGACATTCCATCTCCCCGATCTCGGCGAAGGCCTGCCCGATGCGACCATCGTCGAGTGGCTGGTCAAGGCAGGCGCCACGGTGCGCCTGGATGATCCGCTGGTGTCGATGGAAACCGCCAAGGCCGTGGTCGAGGTGCCCTCGCCCTACTCCGGCAAGCTGGTGAAGATGCACGGCGGCAACGGCGACGTGATCACCACCGGCGCGGCGCTGGCCGAGTTCGAGATCGACCCCAAGCTGCCGCAGCGCGCCGAGGCGCAGTCCACCGGCCACCACCATGCACCAACACCTGCAGCTGCCGGCGCGGGCAGCAAGACCGGGCACAACGGCGACACCGTCGTGGCCTCCGATGAGGGCGGCGAGATCAGCAGCGGCGGCGCGAAATCCGCCAGCGGCGATGCCGGCACCGTGGTCGGCGCCATGCAGAGCTCCGACGCCGTGCACGCCGAACAGGCGCTCAGCGGCGGCGGCGCCAAGGCCGTGCCCGCGGTGCGCGCCCTGGCAAGAAAGCTCGGCGTCGATCTCGCCCGCATCATGCCCAGCGGCGCCGGTGGCGTGGTCACCATGGCCGACGTGAAACAGGCCGCCGCCAGTGGCAGCGCGAGCGCATCCGCCGCCATCGCGCCTCGTGCCGCGCCCGCAGCCGCTCCGGTTGCTGCTGCCCCGCCGGCCGTGCGCAGCACACTCTCCGCCGCCGGCAGGCCGGTACGCACCAGCCCACCCGGCGTGAAGGCCGCGCTGGGCCAGCCCGAGCAGCTCAAGGGCATGCGCCGTACCATGGCCCGCGTCATGGCCGACTCGCACGCGCAGGTCGTGCCGACCACCATCGTCGACGACGCCGACCTGCACGCATGGCAGCCGGGCAACGACATCACCGTGCGCCTGCTGCGCTCGCTGGTGACCGCCTGCAAGACCGTGCCCGCGCTCAATGCCTGGTTCGACGGCGCCAACCTGACCCGTACCCTGCATCCCCACGTCGACATCGGCCTCGCCGTCGATACCGACGACGGCCTGTTCGTGCCGGCCGTGCGCAACGCCGATCACCTCGACGCCGCCGGCCTGCGCGCCGCGGTCAACCGCGTGCGCACCCAGGTGCTGGACCGTTCGATCCCGGCCGGCGAGCTGTCGGGCTACACCATCATGCTGTCCAACTTCGGCATGTTCGCCGGCCGCTACGCCACCCCGGTGATCGTGCCGCCGTGCGTGGCCATCATCGCCGCCGGCAAGTTGCGCCACGATGTCGTCGCGGTCATGGGCAGCATCGAGACCCACCGGGTGATTCCGCTGTCGCTGACCTTCGACCACCGCGCCGCCACCGGCGGCGAGGCGGCGCGCTTCCTCAAGGCGATGCTCGACGATCTCGCGCTGTCACGCTGAGCAGCCATGCACCACAGCCGCCTGCACGCGCTGGTCATCGACTGCCGGGTCGATGATCTGGATGCGGCGACGACGTTCTGGAGCCGCGCTCTGGGCAAACCGGTCGCCAGCGCCGATCCGGACGGCGACGGCCGCTATGCCGAGATCGCCACCGCTGCCGACGAGCTGGCGATCCTGCTGCAGAAGGTCGAGCATCCCAGCCGCGTGCATCTCGATATCGAGACCGACAATCTTGACGCCGAAGTGCAACGGCTGGAAACGCTGGGGGCGCGCCGCGTGGCCTTCGTGCGCGAGCGCTGGTGGGTGATGGAGGCGCCGGGAGGCCATCGCTTCTGCGTAGTGCGCAGGCAGCGCGCGGATTTTGGCACCCACCTCAACCGCTGGGACTGAAGCACGACGAATTGCCCTTGCCGCAGGGCTCAAACGCGGTGGCCGAACCGGCGCACGAGCAATGCCGCGACCAGCACACCGACGAAGCCGCCGTAGGCGACCAGCGCCGCGAAGATGAACTTCCACATCGGACCGTAGAGGGGTGCGGCGTCGGCAAAGGCAGTGAGCGAGAGCGCGATGGCGGCGATCGCGGCGAGAGCGAGCACCGCCGCGTCGGGTCCGCGGCCACCGGCGACCACATGGCGCCGCGTGCGCGCCCAGTAGATCCAGCCCAGCACCGTCAGCCAAGGCGCGAGCAGCAGGACGCCCAGCAGGCTCATGCCGCGCCGCCTTCACCCAGCGCATCCAGCGCGGCGACGAGTTTCTGCATCGCCGTATCGCGCGTCTCGGCGCTGGCGTAGGGGCCCCCTTCGGCCAGGCGCTCGCTCGCGTACCAGAGCTCGAAGACGTGGCCGCCGACGTGCTCGGCCGCACGCAACTGCAGGCTTTGCGGCCCCCAGACGAAAGCCGCCGCAGCGCCGGATTTCTGCAGCACGCGGGTCCAGTCGGCGACGACCTTGGGCGAATCGAACGGCACCGACAGCAGCAATTCCTCGCCGTCAGCGGCCAGCAGCCGGAAACGGAAATGGCCGTCCTTCTCGCGGAAGGTGACAAAGCGCGCACCGCGAGCGGCGGGTTTCTTCTTCGCGCCTGCCGTGGCCGGCTGCGCCGCCAGCGAACGCAGGCCTACCGCCATGCGCAACTCGGCGAGGAAGGGCGCGGCGATCGCGCGCGCCTTGCGCGCGCCGGCCTGCAGAATGTCCTCGATCTCGCCGGGTCGGGCGATCAGCGCCTCGTAACGCTCGCGCAACGGCGCCAGTTCGGCATCCACGCGCGCGAACAAGCGCTGCTTGGCCTCACCCCACGCCAGCCCGGCACGCAGATCCGCCGCCAGCGCCGTGCTCTCCGCGGCGCTGGCGATAGCGCGATAGATCGCATAGAGGTGCGAGCCCTCGGTGTCCTTGGGCTCGCCCGGCGCGCGCGAGTCGGTGACGATGCGCGCGATGGCGTCCTGGAGCGCCGCGGCGCCACCGGCGAACAGCGGGATGGTGTTGTCGTAGCTTTTCGACATCTTGCGGCCATCGAGGCCGGGCAGCGTCGCGACCTGCTCCTCGATCGCGGCCTCGGGCAAGGTGAAGTAACTGCGCCCGGCGCCGTAGATATGGTTGAAGCGCGCGGCCACGTCGCGCGCCATCTCGATGTGCTGGACCTGGTCGCGTCCGACCGGCACGCGCCGCGCGTTGAACAGCAGGATGTCGGCCGCCATCAGGATCGGATAACTGTAAAGGCCCATCGCGATGCCGGCGTCGGCGTCCTCGCCCGCCGCGAGGTTGGCATCGACCGCCGCCTTGTAGGCGTGCGCACGGTTCATCAGGCCCTTGGCGGTGACGCAGGTCAGCAGCCAGGTCAACTCCGGAATCTCGGGAATGTCCGACTGGCGGTAGAAGGTCACCCGCTGCGGATCCAGGCCCGCCGCCAGCCAGGTCGCCGCAATCTCGAGTCGCGAACGCGCGATGCGCTCCGGCTCGTCGCACTTGATCAGGGCATGGTAGTCAGCCAGGAAGAAGAACGCATCGGTCTCGGCCGCACGGCTCAACGCGAGAGCCGGACGGATCGCGCCGACATAGTTGCCCAGATGCGGCGTGCCGGTGGTGGTGATGCCGGTGAGGACGCGCGTGCGCTGGCTCATGCTGGAACTCCGTGCAAGCGACGCAGTTTAGCGGCATGCGCACGGCGCGGGAGCCTTCGCGCCGGCGTCTACAGTGCGTAGCTCACGCTCAACGACGCCTGCCAGGGCGCCACCAGCTGGAAACCGCGAACATGCTGATACAGCGGAGCGGCCAGCGTGGCATCGACGCGCAGCCGCGACCACGCCAGCTCCACGGCCGGCGCGATCAGCACGCGCCGATAGCCCGAATCGGCGGGCGCCGCGTTGATGCCGCGGTCGTGCTGACGCAGCGAGACCAATCCCTGCAGGATCGGCGTCAGGCGCATCCCCGCGCCCAGGGCCCAGCCCTGCGGATAGACGCCCGCGGCCACGTCCAGCTCGTTGCCCGGGCGATAGCCCTCTCGGCTGCTGGCCGGCAGGTCGGCCATGGCCTGCGCGAAACCGCTCCAGCTGCCTTCCGCGCCGAACTTCCACTGGTGATAGCCGCCCAGCAGCAGATCAGTGCTGCCGGTGCCGATTTCGGTGTCGCGGTCGAAACCGGGATAGGTCCAGTCGCCGGTGGGCAGCTTGAGGCCGAACATCAGGCCGCTGGAGCGATCCGCCGAGAAGCCGGCGTAGATCCCCGTCAGGCGGATGTCGCCAAGCGCGCCGTGATCGAAGGAAACCGGATCGCCGGCAGCATCCAGCGTCGCGAAGTGACGCTGCCAGTAGGGCAAGTCCACGCGCAGGCCCCAGTCGCGGTTGAAGAAAGTCTGCACGCCCACGGT
Organism: Lysobacteraceae bacterium; assembly: GCA_028870665.1. Lineage (GTDB taxonomy): Bacteria > Pseudomonadota > Gammaproteobacteria > Xanthomonadales > Rhodanobacteraceae > Metallibacterium. Next base: position 2,575 of record JAGWPB010000088.1, on the reverse strand, counting down.
CTGGAACAGGGTGCGGATGTTCCGGTCGGCGTTGGCGGAGGCGGGGGCGCTGGAACTGCCCGACCAGTCCCTGGTCTGGTCAAGGTAGTCGACAGCCGCAAACAGCTCGGTGCCGTTGTCGAGTGTGGACGGCAGCATGCTGCTGGTGCCGACGCTGAACACGCCGCAGCCGCAGGCGCAGGCCAGCGCGAGCCGCGGCAAGGCCAGCAGCAGGACGATCAACACCGTTGCCGGCAACTGGCGCAGGAACGATGGCTGGACCACGGCTGGCTCCGACCGACAGCAGGAAAGTCTGAAGTCTAGTCAAGGCTTCTGACTTCTTCCACGCGACCGATCGCCGCACGGGCATTCATGACTTCCGGGCTAGATCCGGAACCATTCAGCGGACGCACACTCTACCGTCCGATCGCCAATCGAGATTGCTCATGCTTGCCGCCCTGCCGCTGCTGCTGGCCACCGCCCAGGAAGTACCGCCCCCGGAACACCCCCCCTATCGCCTGCCGCGGGTTGATGTCACCGGTCGACAGCCACCGTGGCTGGCCAAGCTGCAGTACCTGCTGCCCGAGGTCGATGGTGCGCTGATCACGGTGACCACCAAGGCCACGGTCACGCACATGGACCAGATCCCCACGGTGGCGCAGGACAACCTCACCCAGCTGTTCGTGCGCACGCCCGGCATCATCGTTTCGCAGGAGCAGGATCCGCTGCGCGTGAATCTCACCTACCGCGGGCTGGGCAATCCGCAGGAATCCGAATACGTGCTGGTGCTGCAGGACGGCATCCCCACCGAACTGGACTGGATCGGCTTCCCGACCCTGTACTACCAGCCGCCATTGCAGGGCGTGCGCGAGATCCAGGTGATCCGCGGCGGCAACAGCCTGCTGTACGGGCCGGAGCCGGCACCGGTGATCAATTTCGTCTCCAAGGGTGCGGTGGCCGGTGCGCCTTTCGGCGCCAGCACCGAGCAGATGATCGGCAGCAACGGCACCTGGCAGACCTACAACGTGGTCAAGGGCAGTGACGGCGACGTGGCCTACCGCGTGGCCGGCTGGATCAACCGCAGCGATGGGGCGCGCGCCAACAGCGGCTACAACGTCAAGGGCATCGATGCCAGTCTGCTGTGGACGCCGAGCGCGACCTCGCAATGGGGCCTGGATCTGCATCTTTATGACGCCGCGTCGAGCGACGCCGGCCGTCTGACCTGGGCGCAGTGGGCGGCCAACCCCGAGCTCACCACCACCCCGGCCAACCGCGAGTGGGCCAACCGCAACGTCGCCGTGCTGACCCATGAGCAACAGCTCGGCGATCACTGGCGCTTTTTCGGCAAGGCCTGGGCAGGAACCTCGGATCTGACCCAGCGCGTTGCCAGTCCCTCGGTACCGCCGCAGCCGCTGCCCGCCGCCACCAATATCCAGGACGCCCGCTTCCGCTACGCAGGCACGGACCTGCGCCTTCGCCACGACTTCGGCCGCGGCGACACGCTGACCTTCGGCACCGAGCTGTACCACTCCGACGCGCCGCTGCTGGGCGCCAACTACGCCGACCTGCTGGCTCCGCGCAACGCGACCGGCGGCGTGCCGACGCTGGTGCAGGCGCGCCACTCCGACTATGCCTCGGTGTTCGCCAGCGGCCTGTTCCGCTTCGGCCCCGGCCATCACTGGCATATCGTCCCTTCGCTGCGCCTCGATCACGAGAAGGTCAGCGTCTTCGAGACCGTGCGTCCGCCGAACCTGTCGCGTCCACTGCTCGACACGACGGTGTCGCGCAACGTGCCGCTGTTCGGTCTCGGCATCGGCAACGACTTCTACGACAACGGACACCTCAACGAGACCTACTTCAACGTGTCCACGGGCTGGCGTCCGGTGCGCTTCTTCGACATCGGCTCGCCGCACGCCAACATCATCCCCGGCACGGCGCCCGCGGTGCAGAAAGTGCTGTCCTACGAACTGGGCGTGCATGGCACACCGGTCGACGGGCTGTTCTACGACGTCAGCCTGTTCTGGATGAACTTCCACAACCGCATCGAGACGCTCAACCTGAGCCCGATCGTGTCCATCGAGCAGAACAGCGGCGACACCCACAACCAGGGCTTCGAAGGCGAGCTGGCCTACGATTTCCTGCATGGCAGCCGCAACGGCGAGCATCTCGAGGCCTTTGCCAACCTGCAGCTGCTGCACGCGCGCTTCGTGGCCAGTGCCATTCCCAACCAGGTCGGCAAGCCGCCGGCGTATTCGCCACGCCATCTGGCCAAGGCCGGCATCACCTGGCGCCGCGACGACCACTACAAGCTGGCGTTCACCGGCGTGTTCTCGGGTTCGCAGTACTGGCAAGACAGCGCCCAGGACCAGCCCGGCGTCGGAGGGACCGTCTTGTTGCCGGCGCTGGTCCCGGCGTACTCGGTGTGGGACTTCGCCGCCAACTGGAACCTCACCCCGCACATCGAACTGCTGGGCGGCGTGTCCAACGTATTCGACCGTGTGTACTACTCGCGCGTGTGGACCTACGGCATCGAGCCGGCACTGGGGCGCACCTGGTACGCGGGCTTCAAGCTGTCGCTGTAGTGGAGTGGAGTGGA
>JAGWPB010000087.1 GCA_028870665.1 Lysobacteraceae bacterium | reverse complement strand
CAGGATCGGCGCCTCGTTGGCGTGCGTGTCCCAGCCGTAGTCCTCGACGAAGCCGATGCGCGGACCGTTGTCACGGGCCATGAAGGTGCCGGCGGCCTGCATCAGATCCGGCAGCCGCCCCTGCGCCATCGGCTTGCGCGCCGCGGACTTGCCGGGCGCCATCGCCACCGCCATCCCGCCCTGCATGTCGTGATCGATCGCCCGGTCCTGGCCCTGATTGGCGATCGCCTGCGCGAACGCGGCGGCCAGACGCGGGTCCTCGCCGTACAGCGGCTCCAGCCGCTGCAGCAGGATCGGATTGACCTGCATCGGCAGCGGCGGCGACCAGCTGGCCACCGCGGCCGGGCCGCGCATCATCAGCGGCATCACCGTGGCGACCGCGAGACCGCCCGCACCCGGCAGCGCCGCCACCGCGCGATTGAGCCAGCCGGTTTGCGCGCCGTGCGGCACGGCGGTGCCGTTCTCGACGCAGTCCTGGGCGTCGAAGTGCGAACGCCCCCAGTACGGCGGCGCCGCGGCGATCAGCGGCATGAACTCGCCGCGGGCATAGAGCTGCGCCGCGAAGGCCAGCGACGGATGCAGCGCGAAGGTGCCATCGAGCTTCAGCGCCGGCGGCGCGCCATCGGCGGCCGGGCCGGCGGGCGTCAGCGCCATCGGCCCGCGCAGTCGCGCGTAGGCGGGATCGCCCCACGGCGGCACCGCGTGCAGGCCATCGAGACCACCGCGCAGCATCAGCACCAGAAAGCGCGTGTCGGCACCGGTCGCGGCCCGGGTGATGCCGGGCCAGAGCGTCAGCGTGGCGGCACCCGCGGCGCCGGCGCCGAGCAGGCGCAGGAATTGGCGACGGCTGGTCATCTCACACCCTCCACTGGAAATCGGGACTGGCGAACAGGATCGCCAGCGCCTGCTGCGGGGCCTCGGCGCGGGCCAGCGCGAGGCCGGTTTCGCGGCCGAGCCCCGGACCGACCACGCCGTGCGCCAGCGCCTGCGGGTCGAGGTCGGCGCGCGGCACGCGCTCGGCCATCGCCTCGGCGACCTGCACCCGCTTCCACAGCGCATCGGGCGCGATCCAGTCGCTGGCGACATCGGTGAATCCCGATGGCGCGCGCGGCATGAAGGTCGGCTGGCCGAGCCGCTGCAGGAAGCTCTCCCACGGCTGCGGCTTTTCGCCGATGGCGATCGTGCCGGCGCGCAGGCCCGCGATCACGAAATCCTGCGGCGTGCGGAACTTGCGCGCCGTGCCGGACCAGGCTTCGGGCGAACGGATCAGCGCGGCATACAGCGCCGGCAGCTGGCCGTCGCTGTCGAGGTAGGCGCGCGCCATGCGCTCGACCAAGGCCGGTGGCGGCTGATCGGCGACGAAGTGCTGCGCGAGCTGGGTGGCCAGATGCTTCGCGGTCGCCGGATGCAACGCCAGATTGGCGAGAATGGCGCGCGCCTGGCCCACGCCGTCGTCCGGATAGCGCCGCCCCAGCACCGTGCGCGTGCCGGGCTCGTGTGCGCCGGGACGGAACACGAACGCGCTGCCGTCGTCGATGCCGCGCTCGATCTGCAGCGGAAACGGCGTGCTCCAGCCGGTCAGCGCACGCGCGAACTCGGTGACGTCGGCCTGGGTGTAGCCGCCGTTCACGCCCAGCGTGTGCAGCTCCATGATTTCGCGCGCGAGATTCTCGTTGAGACCGAGCGTGCGCGCCGGCTTGCCGTCGGCGCGGCGCGCCAGACGCCGGTCCATGCGCTCGGCCAGCGGCGAATCCGGCCCCACCGACTGCGCCTGGTCGAGATAGCGCAGCATCGCCGGATGCGTCTCCACCGCCAGCAGCATGTCGAAGAAGCGGCCGTTGACGTGCGGGCGGATCGCCTCGCGCTCCATCGGCGCGGCGTACAGGCGCGCCGGACCCTTGTCCACCGAGACCGCGAAGTGGTTCGACCAGAACCGCACCAGACGTTCGCTGAAGGGCGTGTCGGTGGTCGCCGCCACCTGCCAGCGCGCGACCGCCTCGCGGCGCAGATCGTCACCGAAAGTCCGGACGTAGATCCGTGCCAGCGGGTTCACCGGCTTGCCGTCGGGACCGGGCGCGGCCTGCTGGCCGATCCCCTCGCGCTTGAGCTCGCGGCGTCGGCGCGCCACGTCGGCCTCGAGCCTGAGGTAGTCGAGACTGCTCGGCAGGCCGTCGAACGCCGCACCGCCCGCAGGTGGACGGCGCGTCTGCGCCAGCAGCCAGTCGGCGGGCTCGTCGATCAGTGCGAAATCGCCGGGCCGCGCGCCCAGGCCAAAACGGTTGGCGGCGCTCGCGACCGCACGAATCGGATCAGTCGCCACGGCAGGGACTCCGCGAATCGTGCCGGCACATGCCGGCCCTACGATCAACGCGCCGCGGCCACGCGCGTTGACCGCGCGCGCCTTACGGGTTCGGCAGGCGGGCGGGGATGGCGCCTTGCCCTGCAACGGGGCGGCGTGCCGGCGGCGTGTCCGGCGAGCCGGGGCGTTGCCCCGGTACCTGCGCCGTTGCTGGAAGAAAGGGAACGCAGCCGACCGCGGGCGCGAAACTCAGTCCCCGGCCAGGGTCATGCGCCCGATCAGCAGCGACCCGGTGATCAGCCCGCTGCGCCGATCGAGATCGGTGCCGACGGCCTCGATGCCCATGAACATCTCGCGCAGATTGGAGGCGATGGTGATTTCCTCGACCGGATGCGCGATCGCGCCGTTCTCGACCCAGAAGCCGCTGGCGCCGCGTGAGTAGTCGCCGGTGATGGTGGACGCGCCCTGCCCCATCAGTTCGGTGACGACCAGTCCGCGACCCATGCCGCGCAGCAGGGCGTCGAAATCCTGGCTGCCGGGACGGATGGCGAGGTTGCGCACGCCGCCGGCGTTGGCGGTCGTGGCCAGGCCGAGCTTGCGCGCCGAGTAGCTGCCGAGCACGTAGCGCTCGAGCACGCCGGCACGTACCAGCGGCTGCTCGCGCGTGGCCACGCCCTCGGCATCGAAAGCGGCCGAGGCCGGCCCCCGGGGCAGCTGCGGATGCTCGGTCAGATGCACGTGCGCGGGGAAGATCGCCTTGCCGACGTGATCGAGCAGGAAGCTCGCGCGCCGATACAGCGCGCCGCCGCTGACCGCCGACACCAGATGGCCGAGCAGCGAGCGCGCCGCCTCCGGCGCGAACAGCACCGGGCACTGGCGTGTGCTCAGCGGGCGCGCGCCCAGCCGCGCCAGCGTGCGTTCGGCGGCTCTGCGCCCGAGCGCCTCCGGCGCCATCAGGTCGGACGCCGCACGCGCGGCGTCCCACCAGTAGTCGCGCTGCATCGACTCGCCGCTGCCCGCGATCAGCACGCACGACAGCGAGTGCTGGGTCTCGCGCTCGCGACCGACGAAGCCGTGCGAATTGGCATACACGCCGAGCTGGGCCGTGCTGCTGACCGTCGCGCCTTCGGAATTGCTGATGCCCGCCAGCGCGCGGCCGGCATCCTCGATCCGCTGCCCGAGCGCGATGGCAGCGTCGACGTCCAGCGCCCACGGATGCCAAAGGTCGAGATCGGGCAGCGCGCCGGCCATCAACGCGGCGTCGGCCAGCCCCGCGGCGGGGTCGGCCTCGGTGTAGCGCGCGATCGCGCAGGCCTGCGCCAGCGTCGCCGCGATCGATTCGGGCTTGAGGTCGGCGGTACTGGCGCTGCCCTTGTGCTGACCGAAATACACCGTGAGGGTGAAGCCGCGGTCGCGCGTGCGCTCGACCGTTTCCACGGCGCCCAGTCGCACGTTGAGGTTGAGGCCGGTCTCGACGCTGGCGGCCACTTCGACCTGGGAGGCACCTGCGGCGCGGGCACGACGGATCAGGTCGGTCGCCTGTTCGGCCAGGCGATCGAGTTCGGTCTGGCTGTCGTCGCGCGCATCGAGGGCTGTATTCACGGGTCATCCTGGCGTCGAGAGGGAGCGGGAAGCGGCAACGGCGGCAGCGGCCGCGATCGGCGACAATGGCCGCCCCTGCCGCTGCCGATCCGCCGATGATGCACCGCTCCGACGATTTCGACGACCTCCCCGACGCCGGCCCCAGCCGCAGTCAGCGCCGGCGCGAGGCGCTGGCGGTGTTCGATCTGGGCGAGCAGCTGGTGGCGTTGCCGCCATCGCGACTGGCCGCGATCGCGCTGCCCGACGACGTGCGCGCCGAAATCGCCAACGTGCGCCGCATCGACGCCCACGTCGCGCGCAAGCGCCAGCTGGGTTTCCTGGCCAAGCTGATGCGCCGCCACGGCGACGAGGCCTTCGCCGCCGCGCGCGCCGCGCTCGGCAACGACCGCGCCCAGCAGCACCGCGAAGCCGCCGGCCTGCATCGGCTGGAATCCCTGCGCGAACGCCTGCTGGCTGAAGGCGACGGCGCGCTCGAGCCGCTGCTGGACGCGCATCCGCAGGCCGACCGCCAGCACCTGCGTGCGCTGATCCGCCAGGCGCGCAGCGAACGCGCGCGGCAGACCCCGGGGCATGCCAGTCGCGCCCTGTTCCGCGCGCTGCGCGAGCTCGACGGCGCCGCGGACGCGGACGCCCGCAACGACACCGCGGACTGACCCCGCCAGCGACTGCCCTTGCCATCCGATCCCGGAGACCCCCATGGCCGATGCCACCCGCCGCTATACCGCCGAACTCGACGCCATCCGCGCCCAGGGCCTGTTCAAGACCGAGCGCGTGATCACCTCGCCGCAGTCGGCCGAGATCACCCTGGCCGACGGCCGCCGCGTGCTCAACTTCTGCGCCAACAACTACCTGGGCCTTGCCGACCATCCGGCGGTGATCCGGGCCGCCAAGGACGCGCTCGACAGCCATGGCTTCGGCATGGCCTCGGTGCGCTTCATCTGCGGCACCCAGGATCTGCACAAGCAGCTGGAGCGCACGATCGCCGGCTTTTTCGGCACCGAGGACGCCATCCTCTACGCCGCCTGCTTCGACGCCAACGGCGGCCTGTTCGAGCCGCTGCTGGGCGAGCACGACGCGGTGATCTCCGATGCGCTCAACCACGCCTCGATCATCGACGGCATCCGTCTGTGCAAGGCGCAGCGCTACCGCTACGCCAACCGCGACATGACCGATCTGGAAAAGCAGCTGCAGGCTGCCGACGCCGCGGGTGCACAGATCAAGCTGATCACCACCGACGGCGCGTTCTCGATGGACGGCTATGTTGCGCCGCTGGACCGCATCACCGCGCTGGCGGCGCAGTACGGCGCCCTGGTGCACATCGACGAATGCCACTGCACCGGCTTTCTCGGCGCGACCGGTCGCGGATCGGCCGAGGTGCATGGCGTGCTGGACCGGATCGACCTGTTCACCGGCACCCTGGGCAAGGCGCTGGGCGGCGCACTGGGCGGTTTCACCACCGGCCGCGCCGAGGTCATCGAGCTGCTGCGCCAGCGCTCGCGACCGTATCTGTTTTCCAACTCGCTGCCGCCGCACGTGGTGGCCGCGGCGATCAAGGTATTCGACATGCTGGACTCGGCCGGCGAGCTGCGCGAACGGCTGGCGGCCAACACCCGCCACTTCCGCGAGGGCATGAGCGCCGCCGGCTTCGAGCTGCGGCCCGGCGTGCATCCGATCGTGCCGGTGATGATCCACGACGCGCCCCGGGCGCAGGCGATGGCGGCGGCGCTGCTCGACGAGGGCATCTATGTCACCGGGTTTTTCTATCCGGTGGTCCCGCAGGGCCAGGCGCGCATCCGCACGCAGATGTCGGCGGCACACACGCGCGCGCATCTGGATCGCGCGATCGACGCCTTCACCCGCGTCGGCCACCGGCTCGGCGTGCTCGCCGGCTGAGGACTCCGGCAAGCCGCCGCGGCCTTGCTAAGATCCGCCGCATGCGCGCTGATCGCATCCGCGTGTTCCAGACCCTGCCGCAGGCCTGCGGCTACTGGCGCGGACGCACGGCGCAGAACATCGTGCTCGACCCGGCCAGTCCCGAATTGCCGGCGATCTATCCGGCGGCGCTGGCGCGCGGCTATCGGCGCGCCGGCGGCCATGTGTACCGGCCCGCCTGCCCGCGCTGCCGCGCCTGCGTGCCCTGCCGCATCCCGGTCGCGCGTTTCCGGCCCGACCGCGCGCAACGCCGCTGTCTCGCCCGCAACGCCGATCTCGCCCTGATCGATGCCGAACCCGGCTTCACGGCCGAGCGCTACGCGCTGTACGCGAGGTACCAGCACGGCCGCCATCCCGGCGGCGGCATGGACGACGGCAGCGCCGCGGATTTCACCCGGTTCCTGACGGCGAGCTGGGGCGTGACGCGCTTTCTCGAACTGCGCGCCGGCGACCGCCTGCTGGCGGTGGCGGCGACCGACCTGGTCGCCGATGCGCTGTCGGCGGTCTACACCTGGTACGACCCCGACCAGCCCGTGCGCGGTCTCGGCACGCGGGCGATCCTGTGGCAACTCGATTACGCCGCCGCGCGCGGGCTCGATCACGTCTATCTCGGCTTCTGGATCGAGGACCATCCGAAGATGGACTACAAGCGCCGCTTCCGGCCGCTGGAGATCTTCGGCAGCGGCGGCTGGCGCGCGCTGGAGGTCTGAACCGCGATCAGAACGGCCAGCTGCCCTGCCCCCACGCCACCACCACGGCCACGGCACCCGCCGCCAGCAGCGCCAGCAGCAGCGCACGTCCGATCGGCGCGCGGCGCAGGCCGGGATCGCGGTGCAGCCATTTGTGCCCGTGCAGCATCGGTCGCACCAGATGCTCCTTGCGCACCAGCGCGTGCAGCAGTACCGCGGCGATGTGCAGGCCGATCAGCGCGATCAGCACGCCCTGGTTGAAGCTGTGGATCGCGGTCAGCAGGCGCACGCTGGCGTCGGACACCTTGCCGCTGAGCGGGCCGAATTCGGTGATGTCGTCGCTGGCGAACAGACCGCTGACGGCCTGGATGCTCAGGCAGGCGAGGATCGCGACCACCGACCAGCCGCCGAGCGGGTTGTGACCGACCGGATGCCCGGCCTTCTGCCAGAACGTGCTGCGAATGTAGGCCCGCACCGCGCGCGGCCCGCGCAGGAAGTGGCGGAAGCGGCTGGTCTCGGAGCCGAACAGTCCCCACAGCAGGCGAAACAGCACCAGCGCCAGCGTCGCGTAGCCGAAATAGAAGTGCCACTGCATGTTCAGCAGGCCCCAGTCGGCGGTCGCGAACTGCAGCAGCACCAGCAGCACCAGCGTCCAGTGGAACAGGCGCGTCGGCAGGTCCCAGACGTTCACGCGGATGCCGGTTTCGGCGTCGCTCATGGCGTTCTCTCGTGGCAGGCGATCGGCGACTGTAGGCAGTCGCGCTTACGGGGTGCTGAAAAAAAGACCCGCCGTCGTCCAGCGCATGCGCCGCATCCGCGACACCGCGATCCGGGTGCGGATCGCGTCACGGCCGGATTCCGGCAGCGCGCTGACGCTGCACCGCAACCCAGCCCGGCCCGCTCGCCAGGGTGTGCATCGGCAGGCCCTGCGCCGCCAGTTCGGCGTAGAGGTCCGGCCGCATCACCGCGACGCCGTCGGCGCGCGCGCGCCAGGCCGCGGCAAAGTCGGCGAGATTCGGAATCAGCCGCTCGGGATTCCAGCGCACGCCGGCACGCAGGTCATAGGGATCTTCGGCGGCGATGGTCACCGTGCGGTCGAGATAGAACGGCAGCCCGCGGCGGTAGGCGCCGACCGTGTACACCGGCTCGCCGGGCGCCAGCTGCGGCGCGATCGCCGCGGCCATCGGCGCCGCCGAGTAGATCGGCGCCAGTGCCTGGAAGCCGATCAGCAGCGTCTGCGGCAACGCCAGCCCGATCAGGCCGGTCACCACCAGCGCCGACCGCGCGCGCCCGCGCCACGCCAGCACGGCGGCGATCAGCAGCGCGAGCGCGCCCAGCGCGGCGGCCAGCGCCGCGATGTGCATGAAGCCCTGGTATCGCACGGCCAGTGCGGCCAGCTTGAGCGGCACGTGCGCACGCAGCGCGAACGGCACCGCGACCGCGACCAGCGCGGCGCCGATGCCCAGCCGCCACGCCAGCGCGCGCCCGGACAGGG
>JAGWPB010000023.1 GCA_028870665.1 Lysobacteraceae bacterium | reverse complement strand
CTGAAGTCAGTCCGCTGCGGGATCAGGTTGACGTAGCGCGACTCGCGCAAGCTGACCACATTGCGCGCCAACAGGCTTCCGTCGGGCAGCACGCCGCCAAAGCGGACGTCCGCGGCATCGACGCCGAAGCTCGCCAGCAGGACAGCCGCCGAGGTGATCGCACGGAACAGGATCCGCTCCATCGATACTCCCCGCCGCTTGCTGCCGAAATGGGTGCGTTGTTTTGCCATTGCGAAGAGAACGGGGCGGCATGCCGCCCCGTTCCAGGTCATTGCCAACGATCATTCCTGAGGCGTGCCGCCGCCACCGGTGGTCGGCTGTGCCACGGCCAGCGCCAGGCTGTTGGCCTGCATGTTGCCGGTGCCCGCCGAGACATTGACGCCAATGTTGCCGGAAGCGTTCTGCAACACGTTGCCCGACAGCGAAGCATCGTTCGACGCGAGCACCGCGATCTGCTGCACGTAGGAAATCGTGCCGCTCAGGGTGGCCGCCATCTCTTCGATGGTCAGCTGGCCGTTCTCGTTCATCACCAGCGATCCGCCGTCGTTGCTGGGATCACCCGGGTCGCTACCCGGTGTGCGCACGATGGTATTGCCGTTGATGTCGGTGAGCTGGGTGCTCGTGTCGAAGTCCGTGTGACCGAGCCAAGGGCCACTGGTCGGATGCGCGGAGGTCGGCGTTTCGTTTGCGCCATGCCCCCAGTTATCGGGATACATGTTGTAGCGCTGATCCGCCGTGCCCTTATAGCTGCCGTTGATGGAGCCATCCTCGTTGCTGCCCGACACCGTGCCATCCAGCGTGACGTACAAGGTGCTGACCAGCGTGTCGAAGTAGCCGGTATTCAGGGAGGCGTTGCCGGACGACTTCTGGTTCGAGCTGACGGTCGCCTGCGCCATGCTGGTGGTGGCCACCGACGCGGCCAGCGCGTTCTTTTGCATGTTGTTGTTGCCCGCGGTGACATTGATGCCGATGTTGCCACTGGCGTTCTGGAACGCGTCGCTGCTCAGGCCGGCACTGTTGGTCACACCGTAGTTGGCGGTGAGATTGCCGCTATTGGCCTGCTCGACGAATATTTCGGCGTCGGCCATGCCGAAGGTGTACTGGGCGTCCGTCGCCGACAGCGCAGCCGCGTTGTCCTGCGCGTTGTTGTCGCCGGCAGCCACGTTGAAGCCGAGATTACCGGATGCGTTCTGCGCCACCGAGTCGCCGATGCTCGCGGTATTGTCGAGCAGATCGTTCTCGGCCAGCTCGTTGCTGATCGACTGTCGGTTGTCGACCACGGCGATCGCCGCCGAATCAACCTCGATGTTGCCCGACACGGTCGGGTTGCCGCTGAGCGTGATGTCGCTGACCAGACTGATATCTTTGTTCATGCGCACGCGGCGGATCTGCGTGTCGGTGTTGATATCCACGTTTTCGTCGTAATAGACCTGACCAACGATGTTGGCGTAGGCGTTCAGCGTGTAGTTGCGTGCCCAGTCCACCTGGTCAAGCGTGTAGTTGATGTTGATGTTGCAGGTCACGCCAGTGGAATCGCAGCTTTGAGCCCACGCCGCGGGAGCCGCGACGAAGAGCGATGCCACGGCCACGGCGAGCGCGGTCCGGTTGAGTCTTGCGTTCATGTTCATCTCCTGCCTTGTGTGGGATCAGCGCGGAGGGGACTCGACGTTCAGCTGTAGCTGATTCGCCGTGAGGTTGCCCATGCCCGCGACCTGGTTGATTTGCACGACCCCTTCCAATCCCCTGAGGGCCGACGACGACACCGCCGCGGACCTTGGCTCGCCGGAAGAAGCCCCTGCCGGGCGCGCGCGTGACGCGTCCGTATTCGCGAACGAGGCGGCGAACCAGTCGTCCGCCGCCTCCTCGTGAATGCCTTGCTGGCTCAGCTGCATCGTCACCGCATTGACCTGCCGGTTGGCGATGCCGCTGACCTGATTGATGGAGACGATGCCGCGCACGCCGGCCAGCGCGTTGCCGGCGATGCGGGCACTCATGGAGTCGGGGCGCGATGCCTGCAGAGTCTCAATCTGCTGCGCCGGCTGGACCAGCGCCTGTGCGTAGGCACCGACCACGATTGCACCAAGGTTGGTCTGCAGGTTGGCGTCGCCGGCCGCGAGATTGACCGCGATCACGCCATGCGCGCCGGCCAGCGCGTTGCCGTCGAGGCTGCTGCGCGTCAGATACTGCAGCATGGAGGCGTAATCGTCGGCGAAAGCCGGGGCTGCGCACGGCAGCAGGAGCAGGAGCAGGAATCGACGTGAGCGCATGCCGGCGATCTCAGTGGCCGCCCGGAGGCGGCAGCAGTCCGGCGCCTTGCAGCGCACCGCTGACCGATCCGCCGATGCCGCGGGTAGCACCGCCCAGCGAACCCAGAGGCCCCGTCAGCGCGTTGGCAGGGCCCGCGCCGCGCGCCGGGTCGATGCCGAATGTCGGGCCGATCAGGCCTTGGACATCGGGCATGCCTTGCAGCGCCGAGCCGACCAGCGGTACCGGCGCCGCTGCAGCCAGCAGATCGCCGTCGTCGAGTTCGCGTGCTCCCAGGGTGCCTTCGACCTCGCGTCGCGGGCTGGGATCGACGATCAGCGCCACGCCCGGAGGAGCAGGCCGCACGGCGGGTCGAGAGGGCATGTCCCGCAGCAGCACGATCTCGCCCAGCCACGGATAGACCCCCTGCCGGGCACCGGCGGCATCCGCCTGATCGAAACCGCAGGCAAGAATCAGCAGCGCGGCCTTGCAACCCGCCAGCCACTTGATGCGGGAGTCACTCTCAGCGGTATGCATACGGGCATCCCCTCGGTCCATCGCACAGACCTAAGGGCAAGAGCAGTGCCAGCCATGTAAGCAGCTGTTTTTATTTTGATCCGTACGCCCGGTGTCGCACCGTTCCTGTGCCGAGTGTTGCTCCGCCGCTACAGCTGAACCCAGGCTGGTGCGGCATTAGCCTTGTTTCATGCGCTTTCGTGGCATGGACTCAGGTGTAGTGCGATCGATACACCATCGCAGCTCCCTGCCGGCACAAGACCCCCCGCCGCCGGGCACCTCCGCCGACGCATCGGTTCGGCTGCTTTGATGGCGCGGCTCTTGAAGATGTCAGCCGAGGCTGACCTCGAGCTTCTTGCACAGTCGGTAGAGCGTCACGCGGGAGACCTGCAGGCGGCGCGCGCACTCGCTGACGTTGAAGCGCGTTTCCTGCAGGCAGCGCACGATGGTCTCTCGCTCGGCATGGGCACGCGCCTCGTCGAGAGACAGCATGCGCGCATCCTCGTGTTCGCCGTCCAGTTCGAGATCAGCAGGGCGGATCAGGCCGCCTTCGCACAGCACCACGGCACGTCGCACTCGGTTCATCAGTTCGCGTACATTGCCAGGCCATGGATGCGCGCTCAGCGCACGCAATGCGGCAAGGCTGTAGCCACGGATGCGGATGCCCAGTTCGCGCGCGTAACGGTCGAGAAAATAGCGCGCAAGGTGCTCGACGTCACCGCCTCGCTCGCGCAGCGGCGGCATGCGCAGTCGCAGTACATTGAGCCGGTAATACAGATCCTGTCGGAAGCGGCCTTCCGCGACCGCGCGCTCAAGATCCACGTGCGTCGCCGCGATCACGCGCGCGTCCACCTTGATCGACACATGGCTGCCTACGCGCTCGATCGTGCCCTCCTGCAGAAAGCGCAGCAGGTTGGCCTGCGCATCCAGCGGCAGATCGCCGATCTCGTCGAGAAACACGGTGCCGCCCGCGGCGGCCTCGATACGGCCGATCTTCCGCGAAGTCGCCCCGGTGAATGCGCCACGCTCGTGACCGAACAGCTCCGAGGGCACCAGCTTTTCGGACAATCCGCCGCAGTTGATGGCGATGAACGCTGCATCATGGCGCGGCGACAATGCGTGCAGATTGCGGGCCGCGATTTCCTTGCCGGTGCCTGACTCGCCAGTGATCAGGATCGGCACATCGATCGGCGCCAGCTTGCGCAACTGTGTCAGGAGCGTGCGGACGGCTGGACTCTCGCCCACCATGCCGCCCAGCCCCAAGCCAGCCTGCGACTCGGCATTGCCGCGTGGTCCCAGCTCCGACATGCCCCACGCATGCCCAAGCGCGGCACACAGACGCTCCACGTCCAGCGGAGCCGTGCAGAAATCGAAGAAACTGCTGTAGATGACCTCGCGCAAAGCCGCACTGCTCAGCGTTGCCGGCGCAACCTGCGCCAGCCATTCGACATCGGCATGTCGCGCAATCAGCGCAACCACATCACGCAAACGCGCGGCGTCGCCATCGCCGAGGTCCACGAGGACAACGCGCGTCCGAGCCTTGCGCAAGGCCGCGGGCACCTGGGCCAGCGCGGCTACGTTGACCCTCTGCCAGCCGCCGGCCAGCAGCGCGTTCTCCAAGCCCTCCGCCATGGCACCGAAATGGATGAAACTTCGCAAAGCGGTCTGAGTCGTTGCCATCTCCGCACTCCTTGTCACCCGGCTGCGCTCCGGCTGCGTCGTGTCGACTCCGAGACGATCAGGCCTGGGCGCAGCGGACCTCAGCATTCGTCAACTGCAATCGTGCAGCCTCGCTTGGGGCCCGGAGTGGTCGTCGCACGTGCTGTGCGGTTCCCGAGTGTTTCAGATATATCACATTTCGTAATGTTTGATGGAACCTCTTAACATACGCGATCGTATGTAGCCCTGCGGGGACATCAGAAATGAAAACGGCGCGCCATGAAAGGCGCGCCGCTCGAAATTTCTGGTGGGCGGTACAGGGATCGAACCTGTGACCCCTTCCATGTCAAGGAAGTGCTCTACCGCTGAGCTAACCGCCCGAATCGGCCGGCAAGTCTAGCCGCTCGTCGGGCCGATCAGCAAGCGCGCCCAGACTGGCATCGACTAAAATCGCATCCGCTCTGCGCCAAGGCAAACGCGCCATGTCTGCAGCACCGACCCAGCCCCTCGACAAGGACACATTGATCGGCGCCTGCACCCGCCTGAAGCTGGTTCTCAACCTGCCAGGCCTGCAGCGCGAGGTTGCCGAGCTCCCCGCCGAGTATTGGGGAACCCGTGGAGGACGCGTTGGCGTGCATTCCGCCGCCGAAGCCATCTTCCTGCGTGGTTACGCGCCAGCCGACGGTGAAACCCCGATCGAGGACCGGCAGACGCTCGAGCGGATGCCGCGCATCCGCGCCTTGATCCATACATTGATTCCCGCGCCGCCGAAGCGATGCCTGCTGGCCCGGCTCAACCCCGGCGCAACGATCGCGCCGCATATCGACCGGGCCGACTACTTCAGTCACACCATACGCATCCATGTGCCGATCTGCACCGATCCCGCCGTGCTCATGGTCTGCCGTGGCCGGGCCTTTCACATGCGGGAAGGCGAAGTCTGGGCACTCAACAATTCGAACCAGCACGCGGTGCTGCATGACGGGACGCAGGCACGCACACATCTGATATGCGACTTCCTGCCGACACCGGAGCTGGAAGCACTGATCCTTGCAGGTGACCGCTCGCTCGACGTCGATGTACCCGACCTTGCCGTGCGCCTTGATCGACTGGCCCTTCGGTCCAGCGCGGCGCGATGATCGTCACCGATCGATTCGTCTTTCTGCACCTGCACAAATCAGGTGGCACCTTCGTCAACAGGTTCCTGCAGGCGTTTTTCCCTGATGCGCGCCAGATTGGTTACCACCTTCCACGCACCTGCCTGCCCGCATCCTGCGCCGCATTGCCTCTGCTCGGCAGCGTACGCAATCCTTGGGACTACTACGTGTCCTGGTATGCGTTCCAGACCGCGAAGCCGCGACCAAACCCCGTGTTCAGGGTGGTCAGCGACCAAGGCCGGCTCGGATTCGCCGACTCTGTCCGCAACCTGCTGACGCTGGGAGAGCAGCCGGCACTCCTGGATGCGGTGCGCTCCGGCCTGCCGGACATCTTCCCGAATCGTGGCATCAACCTCACGCGCGACTGTCTGGAACCACTCGTCGGCAGCCGGCTGGGTTTTTACAGTTTCCTGTATCAGCACATCTATGGCGAAGCCAATGATGTCTCCATACTCGACATGCATGCGCTGCGCGACGGTCTGCCCGTGCTGCTCGAGCAGATCGGCGTACCGGCAACCGCAGCGATGCGCCATTACCTGTCGCGCGCGCCGGCCTTGAACTCAAGTGAGCACGGCCACTACGCTGATTACTACGATGCAACCCTGCGTGCCCTGGTGGCTGAACGGGACGCCGAAGTGATCGCGCGTCACAGTTATGCATTCGAAGTCGCCGGAAGCTGAGCAGCCCCTTCAGCCCGCCAGAACCATGGCCTTGATCTTCCGGATGGTGTCACGCACCTGCGCCGCCTGCTCGAACTCGAGGTTCTGTGCGTGGCGGTACATCTGCGTCTCGAGCTTGCGGATGGCAACCGCTGCGGCGGCCGGGCCCATGGCACGATAATCAGCCGCGTCCTCGGCGACCTTGGCAGACGCGGAGTCACCACGCCCACGCCCGCGATGCCCGGCCGAGTCGCCCTCGCTGCGGGCACCTTCCATGACGTCGCTCACGGCGCGCACGATGCTCTTCGGCACGATTCCGTGCGCGCGGTTGTAATCGACCTGTCGCTGCCGGCGGCGCGCAGTCTCGTCGAGGGCCGCCCGCATGGAGCGGGTAATGCTGTCGGCATAAAGGATCGCCTTGCCGCGCAGATTGCGTGCGGCACGACCGATGGTCTGCACCAGGGAGCCTGCAGAGCGCAGAAACCCTTCCTTGTCGGCATCGAGAATCGCCACCAGCGACACCTCGGGCATGTCCAGGCCCTCGCGCAGCAGATTGATGCCGACCAGCACGTCGAATACGCCCAAACGCAGGTCGCGGATGATCTCCACGCGCTCGACGGTCTCGATGTCGGAATGCAGATAGCGCACCCTGACATCGTGCTCGCCGAGATACTCGGTGAGGTTCTCGGCCATGCGCTTGGTCAGCGTGGTCACCAGCACGCGGTCGCCCAGTGCGACGCGCTGGTGGATTTCGGACAGCAGGTCGTCCACCTGGGTGCGCACCGGACGCACCTCGACATCGGGATCGACGAGTCCGGTCGGACGCACCAGCAACTCGACGATCTGATCGCGAGACTTCTCCAGCTCATAACGGCTCGGCGTCGCCGAAACGAAAATCGTTCGGGGCGCGCGCCGTTCCCATTCCTCGAACATCAACGGCCGGTTGTCCAGCGCAGACGGCAGACGGAAACCGAACTGCACGAGGGTTTCCTTGCGCGAGCGGTCGCCCTTGTACATACCGCCCAGCTGCGGGATGGTCACATGCGATTCGTCCACGACCAGCAGGGCATCCGCCGGCAGGTAGTCAAACAGGCAGGGCGGCGGCTCGCCGGGCATGCGGGCGGTGAGATGGCGCGAGTAGTTCTCGATGCCCTGGCAGTAGCCGACCTCCGCCATCATCTCGAGGTCGAACTGGGTGCGTTGCTGCAAGCGTTGCGCTTCAACCAGCTTGTTGTCGCGATAAAGCTGCTGCAGGCGCTCGGCCAGCTCGGCCTTGATGGTGTCGATCGCCTCCAGCACCGTGCGCCGCGTGGTGACGTAGTGCGACTTCGGATAGATCGTGTAACGCGGCAACCGTCGCGTCACCTCGCCGGTCAGCGGATCGAACAGAGCCAGATTCTCGATCTCGCCGTCGAACAGCTCGATGCGCAGCGCATCGACCTCGTTCTCGGCCGGGAACACATCGATGACCTCGCCGCGCACGCGGTAGCTGGCGCGACGCAGCTCGGTCTCATTGCGCGTGTACTGCAACTCGGTCAGCCGGCGGATCAGTTCGCGCTGGTCGAGCTGATCGCCGCGCACGAGGTGCAGCACCATCCGGAAGTATTCGTTGGGGTCACCCAGTCCATAGATCGCCGACACCGTCGCCACGATCAGCGCGTCCTTGCGCTCCAGCAACGCCTTGGTCGCTGACAATCGCATCTGCTCGATATGCTCGTTGATGCTGGCGTCCTTCTCGATGAAGGTATCGGACGCCGGCACATAGGCCTCGGGCTGGTAGTAGTCGTAATAGCTGACGAAGTACTCGACCGCGTTGTGCGGAAAGAAACTCCTGAATTCGCCATAAAGCTGGGCTGCCAGGGTCTTGTTTGGCGCGAGCACCAAGGTCGGTCGCTGCACGTGCTCCACCACGTTGGCGATGGTGTAGGTCTTGCCGGAACCGGTGACGCCGAGCAGGGTCTGCTGAGCCACTCCGGCTTCGAAGCCCGCGATCAACTGCCGAATCGCCTCGGGCTGATCGCCCGCCGGCCGATAGGGCGCAACCAGTTGGAAACGCTCGCTCATGGTGATCCTGTTGTCCGTTGCGCAAGTATAGGTGGCGTCCGACTACTTGCCGTGTCGGCGCGCACGCACAAAGCAAAGCGCCCGCGCCCGCTGTCGCCTGCCCTCCGCACAGCGCGATCGTGGCTGCACGACGGAGATACGCCATGAGACCGCACGCAGCCTCGGGCGCTACATTGGTCGAATTGTCGATGACGATGCTCGTGCTTGCCGTGCTCGGAGCGCTGGCGGCCCCGGCTTTCGCGAACCTGCTTGAACGTGGTCGCGTGCAAGCGGCCGATCAAGGCTTCGTGACGGCGCTGCACCTCGCCCGCGAAACCGCCGCGCGCCGCGCGGCACGCACGCTGGTCTGCCCCAGTGGTGACGGCATGCATTGCGCCGATGACGGCCGCTGGGAGGCCGGCTGGATCGTTGCCATCGATCGCGACCGTGACGGCCAGCCCGACACAGCGCCTCTGCTGCGTAGTGATCGCGATGCGATACACGGCAGCGCTGTGCGGGCGCTGCGACTGCGCATGCAATCCACTTCCGGACGCCCACGCGTGATATTCCAGCCGGACGGCAGCTCCGGCGGCAGTAACGTCACCTTTCTGATCTGTCGGACCGGCGGGCACAACGGTCGAGGCATCGTGGTGTCGAACTCGGGCCGCATCCGCCAGACGGGCTTGGACGCCACCCAGTTGCAGCTTTGCCTCGCAGGCGCCTGAGCAACGGCACCTCGGCCCGAAGTCCATCCAGTCGAAGTTCCGCAGCGCGGCAGGGTTCGTCCGAATCGGATGCCGACCCATTCCCCCTGCCCGTCAACGATGCGGTCGAGTGAGCCGGGCGCGAGCAAGGTCGGCCGGGCATTCCGGGCTGGTTGGAGACGAGCCGACGCAAAGCGTCCGGGTCCGGGAGTCGGCACGCAAGCAGCCGCCCCGTGGACGGGGAATTGCTGATGCTTGCTCGTCGTTGTGCTGGATTTCCGGACCGCTGCGGACATGGTCGGAAGGGTGGCTGGCGCCCGAAGTAGGACTCGAACCTACGACCCCCTGATTAACAGTCAGGTGCTCTAACCGGCTGAGCTATTCGGGCCAGCCGCATATGCTCGCGGCAGTACGGATCGATGTCAAGACAAACGGCATCAGACAAACGGCATCAGGAGGCGCCGACGACTCGATAGCAGGGCACATAGGCGTTGCCGCCAGGCAACTTCATGCGTTGCTGCGCAACGAAGGCCTGCAGCAGATTGTCCAGTGCACGCATGATCCGCGCATCCCCGTCGACCACGAACGGCCCATGCGCCTCGATCGCGCGCATGCCATCCTCCTTGACGTTGCCCGCGACGATGCCGGAAAAGGCCCGCCGCAGATCCGCGGCCAGCAAGTGTGGCGGTCGTTCACGACGGATCTGCAGCGCCGACATGGCGGTGTGGGTCGGCACGAATGGTTGCTGGAACTCGAACGGAATTGCCAGCGTCCAGTTGAAGAAGAAGGCATCCTTGGTGTCGAGTCGGTAGTTGCGAACACGCTCCAGCCCGCGCGCCATGGACTTGGCCACCGCCGCAGGATCGTCGACGATGATCTGGTAGCGGCTGGCAGCTGCGTCACCGAGTACCAATTGCAGAAAGCGGTCGATCTGCTCGAAATAGCCCGCCGACGCGCGCGGCCCGGAGAAAATGAGCGGGAGCGGGATCGCGGCGTTGTCCGGGTGCAGCAGGATGCCGAGCAGGTAGAGAATTTCCTCGGCGGTGCCAACGCCGCCGGGGAACACGATGATGCCGTGTCCGACACGCACGAACGCCTCTAGGCGCTTCTCGATGTCCGGCATGATCACCAGATTGTTGACGATCGGATTGGGCGACTCGGCGGCGATGATGCCGGGCTCGGTGATGCCGACGTAACGGTTGTGCTTGCGTCGCTGCTTGGCATGGGCGATGGTCGCGCCCTTCATGGGCCCCTTCATGGCACCCGGCCCGCAGCCGGTGCATATGTCGAAACCGCGCAGCCCGAGCTGGTAGCCGACCTGCTTGGTGTAGTCGTACTCCTCGCGCGAGATCGAGTGCCCCCCCCAGCACACCACCAGATTGGGATCGACGTGGGGACGCAGGGCGCGCGCATTGCGCAAAATGTCGAACACAGCATGCGTGATGCCGGTCGAGTCGCCCAGATCGAAACGACCGGCATTGATCTGGGTGGCCACGTAAGCGACATCGCGCACCACCGCTACCAGCAGTTCGTTGATGCCACGGATGATCTGGCCTTCGACAAACGCCTGCGCGGGCGCGTGCACCAGCTCGATCTTGATGCCGCGATCCTGCTGCAGCACCTGGATATCGAAATCCGGATAGCGATCCAGCAACGAGCGCGGATCATCCGTCTCGCTGCCCGAGGTCAGAACCGCCAGCGCGCAGCGCCGCAACAGCGCGTGCAGGCCCGACTGAGTGGCGTCACGCAGACGCGCAACCTCGTTGCGCGACAATACGTCGAGGCCTCCAGCCGGAGACACGCGGGCATTGACCGTGGGGGAGACTGCGCCACGCAGGGGCTGGTAGTCGTTCATCGCCTTGCATTCTCCGTGTAGCGCGGCCCAGTCAACCATCAAGGCCACAGCGATCCCTTGAGTTGGAAGCGTCACGAGGATGGCTCGCCAGCATCCACGGCTGCGCCGGAAGGGTCAAGCGCAAAAATGCCGGCGCCCGCGAGGGCGCCGGCCGGTACTGGCGAACCGCGGTAGGTATCAGAACGTGTAGCGCAAGGTCACATACAGCGCCCAGCGCGACTGCGCGGTCCTGTCTTCGAGCACGTACTTTTCAGGACTGTAGTTGCCACTGCTGGTGGGCAGCGCATAGACGTACTTGCCGGTCGCCGGATCGACGCCAGCAAAGTAGGCGAGATCGCGGTTGAACGGGAAACCGATGTCCTGCACCTGCCCCCATTTCTTGTTCAGCAGGTTGGTGAAGTTGTAGACATCAAAGCGGATCTCGCCCTTGTTGCCCTTGAACAGGCCCGGAATCTCCTGCCGGAAGCTCAGATCGACCTCGTTGACCCACGGCGAATTGACCCCATTGCGGCGCGCCACCTGGCCCTGATGGCTGCTGAGGTAGGAGTCCGACCGGATGTAGTCATAGAACTGCTGGATCTGCTGCGCCGTGGTGCTGGAGGTGAACAGTACATCGCCGGGGCGCGGGATATAGACCAGGTCGTTGCCGATGATGCGGTCGCCGTTGGCGTCGTTGCCGAAGACCCAGCTGTAAGGCTGGCCGGTATGGCCGTCGTAGAATGCCGACACCGAGGTGGTGTAGTCGCCGAAGAACTTGTGCTGCCAGGTCAGCGACGCGATCACGCGGCGGCTGATGTCGTAGTTCGAGCGGGCCGCCACATTCTCGTTCGGGTTGTAGACTGCGCGGCTGCTCCAGTTCGAGCTGGCCTGACTGGACGTGCCTGAGTTGACGTCTGTCGCACGACCGACGACCAAGCCCACCGAGCCGAACCACTCCGGCGTGAACGGCTTCTTGACCTGCAGGGTGACGTAATCCGCGTGCCCCTTGCGTGAGTTCGTCAGCAGCGTCACGCCACCGAACGCGGGATTGGCGTTGACCAACTGGCCCGCCGTGGGGCGGGTCGGATTGGTGAACAGCGCCGGATTCAACGAGCTCCAGAAGCTCTCGCGCCCATCCGGCATGGTCCCCGCCGGTGCACCTAGATTCAGGTTCTCGTACTGAATCGCCTGCAACGTGCCGATGTGCTCCCACTCGGCGCTGAACACCGTACCCCACCAAGGCAGCTCGCGATCCAAAGCGAGGCTCCACTTGAGCACGGTCGGCAGCTGGAAATGCGGGTCCACCACATCCACCGTCTGCTGCGCTCCGGCGGCACCCGGCGGCTGCTGCGTGTACGGATTCGGGTTGAAAGCGCCCGGACCGCTGTTGCGGGCGAAGTAGCTGTTGATGGTCAATCCGTTGTTGGTGAACGGATTGGACAACCACACGCCGGGCGACACGCCCTCCATGATGCCGATGCCGCCGCGCAGCTGGGTCATCAGCTCGGTGTTGAAGGCATAGTTGAACGACAGCCGCGGCTCGAGTACCGAATGGCCATCCACCGTGCCTTGGTTGCTCATGCCGAACGACTGCGCGAATCCGGGATTGTTGAGCGGGCGATCCGGCGTTTTCGGCACGTCCAGGCGCAGACCGTACTGCAGCGACAGGTTGCCGATCTGCCAGGTGTCCTGGACGAAGAAGCCCCACTGGTCCAGGCGCCAGTTGGCGGCAATGCTGTTGATGTTGCCGTTGGCGGGCTGATACAGGTTGTAGGTGGTGTAGCTGCCGGACTGGAACGCCGCGATACTGCTGAAGGTGTAGGCGCCGAACTCGGTGCGGCCGAAGAGGTTGTAGAAATTGTCGCGCTGGAAATCCGCACCCGCCTTGATGGCGTGATCGCCGAGGAACCAGGTACCGGCGAAGAATCCGGTGTAGGTGCCGACGTTGAGCACGTTGTAGTGGCGGAACTGCTCCTCGCCCAGATTGACCGCCGCCGACGGAGTCACGTTCACCGTCACCTGCGGCTGCTTCGCCAGTACCGTCGGCGTCGCGCTGTACTTGCCGTAGGAAAACGAGGCCTCGGTCGAGAAGCTGTCCGACCAGTCGTCATACAGATTCAGCACGTAGCTGCTGAGGTCGCGCTTCTGGGTATACCAGTAGCTGGAGAGCGACAGCGCGCGCGTGCTGAAGCCGCCCAGGATCGGCTGCGTGCTCTTGGTGCGGTCGTAGCGGAAACTGGCTCGGTGATCGTTGTTGATGTTCCAGTCGATCTTGGCGAGGTACTTCTTTTCGTCCTGGTTGGCCGACGAGGCGTTCAGATCGCCCGGCGTCATGCCGTAGTTCCTGGCGATCTGGGTGATCTGGTCGAGCTGCGCCTGGGTGACGCCGACGATGTTGCTCTTGCCCGAGCCGATCGGGCCGAAGCTCGGCGCCGGCGCAAGGATCTTGGAATCTTCGTAGTTGGCGAAGAAGAACAGCTTGTCCTTGATGATCGGCCCGCCAATGGTGAAACCGCCGGTCCAGCGCGACGTGTAGCCCGGGAACGTGGTGTCGTTGATGCCTTTGCCGACCATGTCCTTGGCGTTGTTGTAGTAGTAGTACAGCGAACCATGGAAGTCGTTGGTTCCGCTCTTGGTCACCGCATTGATGCTGGCGCCGACCGCACGTTTGGAGGTCACGTCATAGTTGGCGGTCGAGATGTTGTACTCCTCGATCGTGTCCACCGAGATCGGCTGGTTCAGCGACGGCAGGCCGTTGGCCTCGAGGCCGAAGGAATCGTTGGTCGGCACGGCATCGATGGTGATGTTGTTGTAGCGGCTGTTCTGGCCCAGCGCCGAGATCTCGCCGCGTTCCT
Organism: Lysobacteraceae bacterium; assembly: GCA_028870665.1. Lineage (GTDB taxonomy): Bacteria > Pseudomonadota > Gammaproteobacteria > Xanthomonadales > Rhodanobacteraceae > Metallibacterium. Next base: position 25,975 of record JAGWPB010000023.1, on the reverse strand, counting down.
TGTTGGTGATGTTGATCATCGGATCGAGACGCGCGATGTCCTGGATCGAGCGGCCCGGATCCGGGATCACTTTCAGCTCGCGGTTGGAGATGTTGGTGCTCATTCCCTTGTTGTCGGGCTGGAAGGTCTGCGCAAGCATGCTGCCGGTGACCTTGACTTCGGCCAGCTGCTTGGCCGCGACACCCATGCTGAGGTCGACCGTGGCCGTCTCCGACAGCTTCAGGTAAACGTCATCCTTCTCGGTCTTTTCCAGACTCGCCTTCGAGACGATCACATCGAATGGTCCGCCGACGCGCAGACCCTGGGCATTGAACTGGCCGTTGGCATCGGTGGTGACGATGCGGGTGGTGCCGGAGGGTACATGGACGATCTGCACGGTGGCGCCGGCGACCGGCTTGCCGGCGTTGTCGATCACGCGGCCGGTCATCGACGAGGAGGTGTTCTGCGCCATCGCCGATCCCATCGCCAACAGCGATGCGATCGCAAACGGCAGGATCTTGACCCGGATGCGCTGGTTCATTTCATCAGCCCTTGCTTGCAGGAAAGGAATTCGGGACACCACGCGCCCGGCGCGGGCCGTCCCGCCCGTCACCCGGATTCGCGAAGGGTCATCCCGCTCGACTGGAAGACGTGCCTGGATCCCCCGCACGTCTTCAACGCGAGTTTAACAGCGACTGATTACATATTTGTAACCACAGGTCCATTTCGTAATGTTCCGGACATCGCGGCGAGCGCCGCCCGCGACGCCCGAAAGATCACGATCGCTGGTGCATCGGCGCCTGTTGACCACGGATACCGGCTGCCGGTGCGGCCGCACCGTCATGCCAAATCGCCAGAAAAGGGGCGTATGGGGCCGCCTCTTGTTCACGAACTGCAAGGAAGCGGGCTGCAGTGGAGCCGACTTGGCTCGCGACCCGGTCAGGCGTGCCGGATCAGAAACCGGCGCCCTTGAGGTAGGCGGCGACGCCACCAAGGAACATCTGCACCGACAGGGCCACCAGCAACATCCCCATCAGGCGCTCGAGCGCGGTCAACACGCTTTCGCCCAGCCAGCGGAACAGATACGTCGCCGACAGCAGGAGGGCCGCGGTCGCCAGCCAGGCCAGAAACAGGGCCACACTCCACTGCAGCAAGCGCCCTGGCTGGGTATTGGTCAGCAGCAGCAGTGCCGCCATGGTCGATGGCCCGGCGACCGACGGGATCGCCATCGGTACGATGAACGGCTCGCCTTCGCCGACCGCGCCGAACAGACCCTCCCGGGGCGGGAAAATCATGCGCACACCGATCAGAAACAGCACGATGCCGCCGGCGATGCTGACTGATTCCTGTTTCAGCTGGAGCAGTCTGAGGATGAACTGTCCGCCCAGCAGAAATGCGAACAGCACGCCCAGCGCGATCAGCAGCTCGCGCAGCAGCACCAGGCGCCGGCGTTGTGGCGCAACGTTTTTCAGCAGGCTGAGAAACAGCGGAATGTTGCCCAGCGGGTCCATGATCAGAAACAGCAGGATCCCGGCGGACAGCGTGTCGACTTGCGCGCCCATCGCCTGACGTCCGGCTCAGCCGGCGCCGCGCAGGTCGAGCAACGCGCCGCGCGCGTCCATGCCCGCCGGCGACAGCAGATAGACCACCGCCATTGCCGTGACGGCGGGCAGCGGATGCCGGAGCGTATCCTCGCCGAACCAGGCCATCTTGCGCAGAGCCGTTCGCATCGGCGCCGGCAGCAGCGCATGCACCCGCAACGGACCGGCGTCATGTTCCTGGTGCAGGATCGCGGCCAGTGTTTCCAGACCCGCCTTGGCAACGCCGTAAGCGCCCCAGTGGGCACGGCGCATGCGTTCGAGATCATCGAGCACGAACACCGCCGCGCTGTCGGCGCGCGCCAGCAGCAGCGGCAGCAGTGCCTGCATCAGCAGGAATGGCGCGGTCAGGTTCACTTGCAGTACGCGCAGCCACTCTTCGGCGGACAGCACGTCCAGCGGCGTCAGACCGTCAAAGCGCGCCGCCGCGTGGACCACGCCGTCGAGGCCGCCGAGATCGCGTTCGATCGCCGTGGCGACACCGTCACAATCACGTGGGCTGGCGCCTTCGAGGTTGAGTGGATAGATCGCCGGCTCGGCGCCGCCTGCGGCCTTGATCGCGTCGTACACCGACTCCAGAGCACGCACGTTCCTGCCAAGCAGAACCACGCTGGCGCCGGCAGCGGCACAGGCCAGGCTGACCGCCTGGCCCAGGCCGCCGCTGGCCCCGGTCACCAGGATCACGCGACCGGCGAGGGTATCCGCGTCCGCTTCCCAGCCTCCGGGCAGGCGCGCCACGGGCAGCGCGATCACACCCGCGCCTTTCTGGCATCGCGCACGATGCGCTCGAGCTCGCCGGAAGCCTGCAGCTCGAGAGCGATATCACAGCCGCCGATCAGCTCGCCATGCACGAACAGCTGCGGAAACGTCGGCCAGTTCGAGTAGTGCGGCAGGCCGGCGCGTATCTCGGGATCCTCGAGCACGTTCACGGAGTGGTAGTCCGCACCCACCGCACGCAAGGCTTGCGCCGTGCGACTGGAAAAACCGCACATCGGAAATTGCGGCGTGCCTTTCATGAAGAGCACCACCGGATGGGCATCGAGAATGCCCTTGATGCGTTCGTTAATATCCATGGCTTCAGGGATTACAATGGTTGCAGGCGTCATGCGCCCGTCGGTCATTGTATCAGCGGCATGCCTGCGCCGAGCTTCGCGGACGCTACCGCATCCCCCCGCCGCAAGGAGAACGCATCATGGCGATCGAGCTTCCCCCACTGCCATTTGAGCGCACCGCGCTGGAGCCGCACATCTCAGCCGAGACGCTGGATTTCCACCACGGCAAGCACCATCAGACCTACGTCACCAACGTCAACAATCTGATCAAGGGCACCGAGTTCGAGAACCAGGGTCTTGAGGATATCGTGCGCAAATCCAGTGGCGGCCTGTTCAACAACGCCGCGCAGGTCTGGAATCACACCTTCTACTGGCAGTCGCTGTCGCCGCGAGGCGGTGGCGACCCGTCGGGCAAGCTGGCTGACGCGATCGTCAAGGCGTTCGGCACGCTGGACAAGTTTCGCGAGGATTTCAGCAAGACCGCGATCGGCACCTTCGGCTCCGGCTGGGCCTGGCTGGTGCAGCGTCCGGACGGCTCGCTGGGTCTGGTCAGCACGGCCAACGCCGCCACGCCGCTGACCGGCGCCGACCGTGCGCTGCTGACCTGCGACGTCTGGGAACACGCCTACTACATCGATTACCGCAACGCGCGCCCGAAATATATCGAGGCGTTCTGGAAGCTGGTCAACTGGGAGCACGCCGCCAGCCGGATGTCCTGAGCGGACGGGATCCCCGCAACGATGGCCGCCGCAGCCTGCGCCGGCCATCGTGAAACCCCGGCCGCGCTGCCCGGCGCCGTGCACGCGTGCACGGCGCACGGCCGCACCGGATAATGCGCATCCCTCCGCAGGATCGATGCGCGCATGCCTGTCCGAATCGTCGCCCGCCGTTCGTCCATCCACGGCCAGGGCGTATTCGCCCGCACCCGGATCCCCGCCGGCGCCCTGATCCTCGTCTACAAGGGCCGACTGATCACCCATGCCCAGGCCGATCGCCGCTACGGCGACAGCACCGAAAGCGGCCATACCTTCCTGTTCACTCTCAACGCACGCTACATCATCGATGCCAATGCCGACGGCAACGCTGCGCGCTGGATCAACCACAGCTGCGTGCCCAACTGCCGCGCCTGCGTCGTGGAGAACCGCGATGGCGATCCGCGCCGCGATCGCGTGCAGATCGAGGCACTGCGCGATATCACCCCCGGCGAGGAGCTGACCTACAACTACGGCATCGTGCTCGAGAGCCGGCAGACGCCGCGACTCAAGCGCCTCTGGGCCTGCCGCTGCGGCAGCGTGGCCTGCACCAGTACCATGCTGCAGCCCAAGCGCACGCGGACCGCCCTTGCCTGAGATGACACCACGCCCGCCGCTTCGCCGCCGCGACTGGCAGGAGCTGCGGCGCCGGCTGGTGCGACACCTGTTCGCGCAGCTGGCAGGCGTCAGCGCCACATCATCCACACCACTGCCGGCGCACGGAATCGGCCGCATTCTGGTGATCCGCCCCAACCACCGCCTGGGCAACGTCGTGCTGCTGACACCGCTGCTGGCCGATCTTGAACGGGCATACCCCGGCGCCCGTATCGATCTGCTGGTCAGCGGCGGCATTGCCGCGCAAGCCCTGGCTGATGGCTATCGCATCGACACGCTGCACATGCTGCCGCGACACGCACTGCGCGAACCGCGTCGCCTGTGGCGCACGCTGCGGCACCTGCGCGCGGTCCGCTACGACCTCGCCATCGACCCCAGTGTCGGCTCGCAGTCGGGTCGGTTGCTGCTGCTGTTCGCACGCGCGCGCTTCCGCCTCGGCTTCGCCGAAGCCGGCCAGCGCGGCCGTCTCACGCACGGCGTGCCGATGCCGACCACGCCGCGGCACATGGCGCAGCTGCCGGTCTACCTGCTGCGCGCCGCGCGCGGCGAGCCGTTTGCAGCGACTCGCTGCCCGCCGCTCGACCTGCGTCTGAGCGCGACCGAGCGGGCACAGGGCGAGATCGAGCTGCAGCGCCGGCTCGGCCCGCGTCATGCCGGCCAAGCGCGCATCGGCCTGTTTGCCGAGGCCACCGGCGCCAAGGCCTTTCCGATCGCGTGGTGGCAGACGCTGCATGCGGCGCTGGCGCGGCGCTGGCCATCGGCCGCCTTCTTCGAGCTCGTGCCGGTCGATGGCCGGCCGCGTCTGGCCGGCATCGCGACGCATTTCCATTCGCCCGATGTGCGCAAGGCGGCCGCGGTGCTGGCCGGCCTGGACCGCTTCATCAGCGCCGATTGCGGCGTGATGCACCTGGCCGTCGCATCCGGGGTACCGACGGCAGCGTTGTTCAGCGTCACCGACCCGGCAACCTATGCACCCTGCGGCGACGGCCACTTCGCACTCGAGATCCGCGACCAGCAGGCAGCACCCGACGTGGTCTCGGCACTGGCCGCGCGTTGCGAGCCGCTGCGCCCGGCCGAGGCTCGCGCCGATGCCGGTCCCGCGGATCAGTCCGGATAGGCGATCGTCTGCACGGTCAGCCTGAGGTCACCCGCGGGCCGCCGCCAGACAACCTCATCGCCGGACCGTGCGCCCATCAGGGCTTGCGCCAGCGGCGACCGCCAGCTGACGCGCTCCTGTTCGACATCCGCCTCGTCCTCACCGACGATCGCATAGCAATGGGTACCGCCCGCGTCGTCCTCGGCGCGGACGGTCGCGCCAAACGCGACACGATCGCGGGGCTGCGCCGCGACATCCACCGCGATCGCCGTCGCCAGTCGCGCCTGCAGCCAGCGCTGGTCGCGCTCGACGGCAGCCAGAGCGGCGGCATCCGCCGCGCGGTCGCTGGCCGCCAGCAGCCGCGCACGCTCCGATTCAGCGGCGGCGAGCTGCTCGCGCAGCTGCGCCAGCCCGCGCGCGGTCACGTAGTTGGGATACCGACTCAGCGGTCGCTCGGGCAGGGCCACGGGCAGTTCGGACTCGCGGGTGAAGGCGCGGCTCATGAGGCAGCTCAGTCGTCTTCGGTGCGCGGCTTCCAGGCCGCGGCCAGCTGCTTTTGCACCGGCAGCGGCGCCGGTTCGTAGTGACTGAGATCCATGGCGTATCGACCCTGCCCGCCGGTCATCGATTTCAGCTCGGTCGCATAGTCGGCCAGCTCGGCCAGCGGCACCTGGGCCTTGATCACGGTTTCGCCGCCGCGCAGGGTGTCGGTACCGAGGATGCGCGCGCGCTTGGCGGCGAGCCCGCCGGTGACATCGCCGACGTGCGGTTCGGGCGCGCTGACCTCCAGCTCGACGATCGGCTCCAGCACCAGCGGTCGCGCCTTGGCGACGGCGTCGAGAAAGGCCTTGCGGCCGGCACTGACGAAGGCGATTTCCTTCGAATCCACCGGGTGGAATTTGCCGTCGAAAACGGTCACGCGCACATCCTGCAGCGGATAGCCGGCGACCGCACCGTGCTCGAGCACCTGGCGCACGCCCTTTTCCACCGCGGGGATGAACTGGTGCGGGATGGTGCCGCCCCTGACCGCGTCGACGAACTCGAAGCCGGCACCGCGCGGCAGCGGCTCGACGCGCAGAAACACCTCGCCGAACTGGCCGGCGCCGCCGGTCTGCTTCTTGTGGCGATGATGACCCTCGGCCGCGGCGCTGACCGTCTCCCGATAGGCGATGCGCGGCGGATGCGTGCGCACCTCCACCCCGTAGCGCTCGCGCAGGCGTTCGAGCATCAGCTTGAGATGCAGGTCCGACAGCCCGCGCACCACGATCTCGTTGAGTTCCTTGTGGTGCTCGATGCGAAAGCAGGGGTCCTCCTCGGCCATGCGCGCCAGCGCCTGTGCCAGTTTCTGCTCCTGGCCGCGGTGCGCGGGCTCGACCGCGAGGCCGACCATCGGCTGCGGAAAGCTGAGCGGCTTGAGGCGGATCGCGTCCTCGTCGTGCGAGTCGTGCAGCACGGCGTCGAAGTGGATCTCCTCGATCTTGGCCACGGCGGCGATTTCGCCCGGACCGGCCTGCTCGATCTCGACGTAATCCTTGCCCCTGATGCGGAACAGATGGCCGACCTTGAACGGCTTCTTGCCGTCGTCGATGAACAGCTGCGCGTCACGGCGCACGGTGCCTTGATAGACGCGAAACACCGCCAGCTTGCCGACGAAGGGATCGTTGATGATCTTGAACACGTCGGCGATCACATGCCGCGCGGGATCCGGCAGCGCCGTCACCGGCTGCGCCTCGGTCCCGCGCAGGAACGGCGGCGGATTGGCCTCGGTCGGATTCGGCAGCAGGTGCTCGGCCAGATCCAGAAGCTCGCGCACACCGACGCCGCTGCGCGCCGAAACGAAGCAGATCGGCACCAGATGCCCCTCGCGCAGGCACTGTTCGAAAGCGTCGTGCAGCTCCTCGCGCGCAAGCGCGCCCTCGCCGGCATCGAGGTAGCGACCCATCACCTTTTCGTTGATCTCGACCACCTGATCGACGATGGCGGCGTGCGCCGCCGCCAGCGAGGAAAAATCGGTCGCGCCCTCGGCATGGAAAAAGCAGTCCAGCACGCGCCGGCCACCGTCGGCGGGCAGGTTCACCGGCAGGCATTCGGCCCCGAACTCCTCGCGCAGCGCGGACAGCAGACCCGGCAGATCGGCGCCGTCGGCGTCGATGCGATTGATGACCAGCAGCCGCGCCAGTCCGCGTTCACGGGCGTAATGCATCATCCGCCGCGTGCCGTGCTCGATGCCGATCGCGGCATTGACCACCACCGCACAGGTTTCCACCGCGGCCAGCACGGCCAGGGTCGGGCCGCGGAATTCGGCATATCCCGGGGTGTCGATCAGCTGCAGGCGGCAGTCGGGGCGGTCGACGGTCACCAGCGCGGTACCGATCGAATGGCCGCGCGCCTTCTCCTGCGGATCGAAGTCCGACACCGTGCTGCCGCGCTCGATGCTGCCTGCCGTCTGGATCGCGCCGCCGGCATGCAGCAGGGCTTCGAACAGGGTGGTCTTGCCGGCGCCGGCATGGCCGGCCAGCGCCACACTGCGAATCTGCTGCGGAGAATAGGACATGACCTGCCTCGCTGCGATGGCTGCGGAAGAGGCCGTCATTCCGTCCGCGCCGGGGCGCGAGCCCCTCGTGCGATCGCGATGACGGGCGGTGATGGCGGGGCGGCGCGCGCATCGTTGCCGTTCGCGCCTGCGCCCATAGCCTTGTCCGACGGCGCGCCGCGGTCAAGCGAACCGCCCGCACCGGCACCGTGCGAGCGCCGTGCCCGGTCTGGATGGATGACGGTCTGCTGCACGGACACCTTGGCGTACCTGCACGAAACCGGCTGCGGTGATAAGTTGACCTCGCCATCCCACGGAATGCCCCGATGCGCCTGCGCCCGTTGCCTGCCCTGACCCTGCTCGCCCTGCTCGCCGCCCCCGCGTTCGCCGATCCGCCGCCATGGGCGAACGGCCGCCATCATGACGACGAGGGTGGCGGCTACGCACGCGTGGTCGGGGTCGTTCCGGTCTATGCCGGATCGCGCAGGCGCTGCTACGAGGTTCCGGTGGAGCGCCGCGCCAACACCACCGGCGCCACCGTGCTCGGCGCCGTGGTCGGCGGCGCGCTCGGCAGCACCGTCGGTCACGGCAGCAGCCGCAACGCCGCGATCGTCGGCGGGGCCGTCGTCGGCGGCGTGGTCGGTCACGAGATCGCCGCCAACAGCGCCCCGCGTCCCGGTTACCGGGTCGAATGCCGCGACGAAGGCGGCGGCCCACCCGCCTACTACGACGTCACGTACCGCCATGATGGCCGCAGCTTCCACCGGCGCATGGACCACGATCCCGGCGCACGCGTGTGGATCGGCGGCCACGGTGGCGGCGACCATCATGACGACCGCGGCGACCGTGGCGATGGCGACGGCGGCGGCGGCTGAACGGCGGACCGCCGCTGTTTGACGGTTCAAGCGCAATTCAGCGCCTGGCGCTAGCTTAAGCCCCGAGATCGGACATGCATTTTTGCGGGGGCAGGTCATGAAAACCACGTCGAGCATTCTCGTTGCCGCCATGTTCTGCACGGTCGCTGCACCGGCGCTTGCGGATCCGCCCGGCTGGGCGCCTGCGCATGGCTGGCGCGGCCACGGGGACGACGGCGCCCGCTACGCCTGGGCGCGGGTCGTCGATGCGCAGCCGATCTACGGCAGCGACCGGCAGCCGGTATCGCGCCGGATCTGCTACCAGCAGCCGGGTTACGACGTCCAGCGCACGCGCTATGTCAATCCCAACCAGGGCCCGGCGACCCTGCTGGGCGCGATCATCGGCGGCGCACTGGGCAACACCGTCGGCCATGGCGACGGCCGCGCAGCGGCCACCATCGCCGGCGCGGTGATCGGCGGCGCGGTCGGCAACAATGCCACGCGCGGTGACGGCTACTATCAATCTCAGCAGGGCTATGTGCCGGGCTACCAGGATTGCCGCGTGCAGACGCAGTGGCTCCGGCAGGATCGCGTCATCGGCTACGACGTCACCTACCGTTACGACGGTCGCACCTACCGCACGCGCACGCCGTATGATCCCGGCGAGCGCCTGCGCGTGCGCGTCGACCAGTACGTCACTCCGGTCAACTGATCTCCCTCGCGGCACCACGCCGCCCCCGGCACGGCTAACGCCGGTTTAGCGTGCGCGGCGTAACCTGCGCGCGGCGTCCCGCCCGCGCCCCACCCTGGCCGCTCATGCCCGCAGGTCCCATTCGCGCCGCCCTCGACGCTGTCCGCATGTATCGCCCGCCGCAACCCTTCCGGCTGGCGGCGGACGCGCTGCCGATGTCCTCGGCGGAGTTCGATCACGCGGGTCATGCGCTGCTGCGAGCGCAGTACCGACGGCGCCCCCCGCCGGACCGTCGGCGCATTGCGCTTGCTGCGACCCTCGCCCTGGTCGTGAACGGGCTGCTGTTCGTCATCCTGCTGACCGGGTCGCGCGCGACACGCGGCCACTGGCCGCTGCCGCAGCGCCAGGCCATCGAGGTGGAGCTGATCGAACCGGTGCCGGCGTCTGCACTGATCGCGCCGCCACCGTTGCCGGCCGCGCCCGCGCCGCCGTCCAGCGAGCGCACCGTGGCGCGCATCGAAAAGCACAGCGTGGCGCCGTTGCCCAAGCCGATCCTGACGCCAACGACCACCGCGACGCCGCTGCACCTGTACGCTCCGGACGGGGCGCTGCTGCTGCCGAGTAGCGATTTCTCCGCCGCGCCGCCGCCGGTACCGGCGTATGCCGCGCCGCGCCCGCACGGCCATCTTGACCTGCATCCCCGACTGCCGCTGACCTACAAGCCGACACGGTTCGAGCAATGGTGGGTGCCCGACCACGAGGATGCATTGAGCAGACTGGTGCGCAAGACCATGGTCGAGAAGACCGTCAAGCTGCCCGGCAACGTGGTGATGAAATGCGTCGCGGTGCCGCTGGCCCTGCTGGCCGGTTGCGGCTTCGGTCCGGCGCCCGAAATCCTGACGCCGGAGACCGTCAGGGAACTGCAGCGCATCCAGACCCTGCCCAAGGCGCGTCCGCTGGTGCCGGACCTGAATCCGGCCCCGGCCGACAGCGTGCAGGCGCCGCACTGAGTCCGGCGCGGCGAAGGGCGGCACCTGCTGCGACCCGCTTCACGGCACGCCGGTCACCCGCGGTCCCTCAGCCGATGCGCGCGATGCCGGGCTTGAACGGCATCCGTCGCAGGCGCACGCCGGTGGCGGCGAAGATCGCATTGGCCAGCGCCGGCGCCGCGCTGGGTACGCCCATTTCGCCGGCGCCGGCCGGATCGGCCTGCGAGGGGACCTGGATCACTTCGACCTCGCGCGGCATCTCGGCCATGCGCGCCAGCGGGTAATCGGGAAAGTTCTGCTGCACTACCGCGCCGTCGTGCACCGTGATCGCGAGGTTGAGTGCGGTCGACAGCGCGTCGAGAGTACCGCCGCCGATCTGTGCATCGACGCCATTGGGATCGATCACGCGGCCGACGTCGGCCGCGGCGACCGCGCGGTGGATGGCCAGCTTGCCGTCGCTGACCGACACTTCGAATGCGTGCGCGACGTAGCCGCCGAAGGTGAAGTGGCAGGCCAGCCCGCGGCCGTGCCCCGCAGGCGCGCGGCTGCCCCAGCCGATACGCTGCGCCGCCAGTTGCAGCACGTTGGCCAGGCGCCCGGTGTCGAGGGTCGGGCCGCCGTGGCTGGCATACGGCAGCAGACGCGGCGTGCCCAGCAGCGCCAGCCGCAGCTTGAACGGATCCTGGTGGGTGGCGTGGGCGATCTCGTCGAGAAAACTCTGCACCGCGAACGCGTTGGCGGTGTGGCCGGGAGCACGCCAGTTGCCGCGCGGCAGCGGAAAGTCGAGCGCGAACCACGCCAGCTCGAGATTGGCCACCATGCCGGCCGGCGGATCGTCGGGGTACAACTCGGACGTCCACAGGCGGTCGGTCGGCACGCCGCGCCGCCACAGCTTGGAGGTGCTGGCCAGGTGCTGGCGCCAGGCCACGATCCGTCCCTTGCGATCGACACCGGCGGCCAGCGCATGCACGCCGAACGGACGATAGACGTCGTGACCGAGATCGTCCTCGCGCGTCCACTGCAGCTTGATCGGCTTGCCTGCGGCCTTGGCCAGCAGCACCGCCTCGGCGACGTAGTCGTTGTCAAGACGGCGCCCGAAACCGCCGCCGATGCGCGGCATCTCGATGCTGATCTGGCCCGGGCCGAGACCGGTGATCTGGCGCACCACATCGAAGGCGCTGCGCGGCGTCTGGGTGGCCGCCATCAGGTAGGCGTGGTCGGGATCGACGCGCACCAGGCAGTTCTGCGGCTCCATCGTGGCGTGGGCGACGAACGGCACCACGTACTGCGCCTGGATGCGCCGCGCGGCGGTCCGGAAAGCGTGCGCGAAATCGCCGTTGCGACGCACCAGGGTAGTCGGCGCACCTCGCAGCGCGCGGCCGGCGTCGCTTTCCAGTGTCGAGGTCGAGGCAGCGCCGCCATGGCGCGGCTTCCAGCGTACGTCGAGCGCGGCGCGGCCCTTCAGCGCCGACCAGGTGTCCTTGGCGAGCACCGCCACGCCGGCCGCCAGCGGACCGCGCCCGAGCAGGGTGCCAGCCGGCATCGCCGGCAGCGGCAGGACCTTCTCGACGCCCTCGATCGCCAGTGCCGCACTGGCATCCAGGTGATCGAGCTCGCCGTCGAAGTACGGACAGCGCACGATCATCGCGATCAGGCCGTCACCCCAGTAATGGTCATAGCCGAACTTCTGCTGGCCGGTGACGATCGCCGGCGCATCGACGCCCTGGGCCGCCTTGCCGATCAGACGATAGGCCTGCGCCGATTTAAGCGCCACGCCGGCATCCGGCAGACTCAGCTTGCCGGCGTCCGCGGCCAGCTCGCCGTAGCCGAGCCGGCGCGCATCCGGGGTGAGCACCCAGCCCGCTTCGGTGCGCAGCTGGTCGGGCGGCAGCCCGGTGCGCGCGGCGGCGGCCTGCACCAGCAGCCAGCGCGCGGCGGCACCGGCCTGGCGCAGGTCGCGCCAGGCGTTGGGAATGCTGGTGCTGCCGCCCGCGCTCTGCGGGCCGTACAGCCAGCGCGGGGCGCCCTGGTCGTCCTCGACCCCGAGCGGCAGCGCAATCACCTTGACCTGGGTCCAGTCGGCGTCCATCTCGTCGGCGATGATGCGCGGCAACGAGGTGCGCGTGCCCTGGCCCATGTCCGGTGTGCGCGCACCGATAATCACGCGGCCGTTGGGTTCGACGCGCACGAAGGCATTCAAGGCGGTCCAGCTGTCTCCCAGGATGGCCAGGTCCTCGCGGCCGTCCTGCTGCGCCCACGCCCGTGCCGGCACGCCCACCACCAGCGCGCCGCCAGCGGCGGCGAGCACGCGCAGGAAACCGCGACGGGTGAACCCGTTGCCCGCGTTCACGGCGTCTCCCCGCGGGCGATGGCGGCGGCGCGCCGGATCGCCCGGCGAATGCGCGGATAGGTACCGCAGCGGCACAGATTGGGAATGGCATCGATGTCGGCGTCGCTCGGCTGCGGCCTGCGCGCCAGCAGCTCCGCCGCCGCCAGCAATTGCCCGGCCTGGCAGTAACCGCACTGCGGCACATCCTCGTCGATCCAGGCGCGCTGCACCGGATGCAGGCGACCCAGCGGATCGGCCAGGCCCTCGACGGTGGTGACGTTGCGCCCGCGCGCCGCGAGTACCGGGGTCAGACAGGCGCGTGCCGGCTTGCCGTCGACCAGCACCGTGCAGGCGCCGCAGGCGCCGACACCGCAACCGTACTTGGTGCCGGTCAGGCGCAGCACGTCGCGCAGCCACCACAGCAGCGGCATGTCGGGATCGCCGGTGTGCATGTAGCGCTCGCCGTTGACGGTGAGTTCGACGCCGGTACGCCTGGGCTCCGGCACGATCCCGGACACGGATGGAGTCGGTGGCGGCAGGGGCATGGCGGAACTCCGGAAAGGCGCCCGCGATTGTCGCACCACGCGCCCGGCCGGAGCAGCAGGGGCTGTCTACAGCTTGCCGATCGCCTGCTGCACCAGCAGGCTGCTGCTCGCCACCGCCGCCCACACGCCGAGCCCCAGCAGGATCGGCCGCGCGCCGGTCGCCGCCATGCGCCGCAGGTCCGACGACAGGCCGATCGAGGTCAGCGCGACGATGATCAGGAACGTCGCGCCGTCCTGGATACCCGGCAGCAGGACCGCCGGAATCAGTCCTGCGGTGCGTACCGCCGACGCCACCAGGAACCACAGGATGAACCACGGAAAGATCCGGCGCAGGCTGAAGCCCGTGTGGCCGCGCTGCTTGTGCCGCCAGGCCTCGTAGAACGCCAGCGCCAGGCACACCGGGATGATCAGGGTCGAGCGCGTCAGCTTGACGATGGTGGCGTAGTCGCCGGCGGCGTGCGAGTAGCTGTAGGCCGCCGCCACCACCGACGAGGTGTCGTTGATCGCGGTGCCGGCCCACATTCCGAAACCGAGGTTCGACAGATGCATCAGGTGGCCCAGGGCAGGGAACAGCAACACCGCAACCAGGTTGAACAGGAAGATCGTCGAGATCGCGAATGCCGTATCGTGCTCGTCGGCGCGCACGATCGGGGTCACCGCCGCGATCGCCGAGCCGCCGCAGATCGCGGTGCCGACGCCGATCAGCAACATCAGCGTGCCGGGCACCTTGAGCAGGCGACCCAGTCCCCAGGCGGCGACGAAGGCCGCCGTCATCGTCACCAGGGTCACCGACAGCGATTGCAACCCGGTGTGCGCGACCGTGCTCAGGCTGAGGCCGAAGCCCAGCGCGATCACCGACCACTGCAACACCTTGCGGGCGGCGAAGCGGATGCCGGGCTGGAACGCCGCGCCGGGCGCGCGCAGGTTGCGCACCAGCACGCCCAGTACGATGCCGAACACCGGGCCGCCGACCAGCGGTTCGAGCCGCCCGAGCAGGAGTGCCAGCACGGCGAGGCTGACGGTCAACGCCAGCCCCGGCACGTGCGCCAGCGGCGATGCCCGATCCGGCACCTGCGACAGGCCGACGTTGTCAGCGACGGTGACGTCGATTGTCGCGGGGTCGGCCACGGCGATGGCTTCGTCGGGAGGCGGCAGGGACATGCGGGGATCCTCGCTGGAGTGCGCAGTCTGGCGGTCAGGGTCTCCATCAGCCTATTCGCGATTTCTGATCGCAGGCATAATTGAAACTGATGATCGGCATCAGCCCGCGTCAGCTCGAGGTGTTCGCCGCGGTTGCCACGCACGGCAGCGTGCGCCGCGCCGCCGAACAGCTGCATCTGACCCAGCCCGCCGCCAGCATGGCGCTGGCCGGACTCGAACGTCGCCTCGACGTCGTGCTGTTCGATCGTGCCCAGCGGCGACTGCACCTCAATGCGCGCGGCCGCGCACTGCTGCCGCTGGCCCGCGAGGCCCTGCTGCGGCTGCAGGAAATCGAGCGCCGCGGCAATGCCACCACGTCCGCACCGAGTGGCGAGTTGCGCATCGGCACCAGCAATACGGTCGGCAACTACCGCATCGGGGAATTGCTGGGCGGGTTCGTCGCCGCGCACCCGCAGGTGGCCGTGCGGCTGACCGTGGGCAACACCGCGGCGGTGCTGGCGCAGCTGCGCGACTATGCGCTGGATGCTGCCTGTGTCGAGGGCACGGTGGCCGATGCGGCCCTGGAGACCCTGCCCTGGCGCGAAGACATGCTGGTGGTCTGCGCACGGCCGGACCATGCGCTGGCGCGGCGCCGGCGGCTGCGCGCGGCGGATTTCGCCGGCGCGCGCTGGATCCTGCGCGAGCCCGGCTCGGCGACGCGGGTGCTGGCCGAGCGCGCGCTCGCGCAGCTACCGCCCGGCGAGACGGTGCTCGAGCTCGATCAGACCGAGGCGATCAAGCAGGCGGTGGTGGCGGGACTGGGCATCGCCTGCCTGCCGGCGGTGGCGGTGCACGACAGCGTCGCCGCCGGCCGCCTGGCGGTGATGGCGACGCCCTTTCTGGATTTGCGCCGCACGCTGCAGCTGGTGGTCGGCCGTGGCCGCTACCGCGGCGCCTTGCTGGATGCCTTTCTCGCCGCGGCCCGCGCGGCCCCGACGCTGGCGCACGCGGCCGTGGCGAAGCGTCGCGCCCGCATCTGATCCGGTCCGATCGCGGCCGGTCAGGCAGAAGGCAACAGAGCCGCCACGGCGTCGCGATCGCTTGCGCGCACCAGCCGCGGTGCCAGTGCGCGCAGCGCGCCGATATCCATCCCGGCCAGGCGTTCACGCACCGCCAGCAGCCGCGCCGGATGCATGCTGAGCTCGGTCAGCCCCAGCGCCAGCAGCAGCGGCAGCTGCGCCGGCTCGCCGGCGATCTCGCCGCACAGGCTGACCGGCCGGCCGGCGCGGCGCCCGGCCGCGACCACGTGTGCAATCAGCCGCAGCAGTGCCGGATGCAGCGGGTCGTACAACTCGCCGAGTGCGTCGTTGCCGCGATCGGCGGCCAGGACATACTGCGTGAGGTCGTTGGTGCCGATGGCGGCGAAATCGGCAATTTCCAGCAGCGCGCGCGCACACAGCGCCGCCGCCGGCACCTCGATCATGGCGCCCATCGCGACCGCGTCGGGGATGGCATGCCCCTCGCCGCGCAGCGCCACGGCACAGGCATCGACGTGCGCCCGCGCGGCGCGCAGCTCGGCCGCGGTGGTGACCATCGGCAGCAGGATGCGCAGCGGACCCAATGCCGCCGCGCGCAGCATCGCGCGCAGCTGAGTGCGAAACACCGCGGGCTGGCGCAGCGACAGGCGCAGGCCGCGCACGCCGAGCGCCGGATTGGGCTCGGATGCCAGCGCCAGACCGCTGCCGTCGGCCTTGTCGGCACCGATGTCGAGCGTGCGCACGGTGACGCTGCGGCCTCCCATGCCCAGCACCAGCTCGCGATAGGCCTCGAACTGCTCGTCTTCGCCCGGCAGCGCGTCGCGGTGCAGGAACAGGAATTCGGTGCGATACAGGCCGACGCCGTCGGCGCCGAGCGCGCGCGCCGCGGCGATCTCGGCAACGCGTTCCGCATTGGCGTGCAGGTCGATGCGCCGGCCGTCGCGACTGCGGCTGGGCGCATGCGCGAATCCGGCGCGCCGCTGCTCGTCACGCGCGGCATCGCGCTGCCACTGGCGATAGCGCGCCAGATCCTGCGCGGCCGGATGCAGCACCGCCTCGCCGCGCTCGCCGTCGAGCAACACGAGATCGTCGTCGCCGACCGCGTCGAGCGCCTCGTGCACCCCGGTCAGCATCGGCAGGCGCAGGCTGCGGGCGAGAATCGCGCTGTGCGAATAGGCGCTGCCGCTGCTCGCCAGCACGCCGAGCAGGCCGTGGTTGGCCAGCGCGGCGACCTCCGCCGGAGTCGGGCTTTCGGCCACCAGGATGTCGCCGACGCGGGCGGCGAGGCGCCGCTCCTCGACGCTGGTGTCGCGCTCCAGCGCCGCCAGCACGCGGCCGATCACCTGATCGAAATCCTCGCGCCGGCTGCGCAGGTAGGGATCGGCCATGGCGCCGAACAGCGCGCCGAGACGATCGCGCTGCGCGATCAGCGCGGCACCGGCGCGGCAGCGGCCGCTGCGGATCATCGCCAGCAGTCCGGCGTGCAGCTCGGGGTCGTCGAGCAGCAGGGCGTGGGCGTCGAGAAACGGCTCCGCCTCGCGCCGGAGCACGCCCTGCAGGCGTCCGCGCACCTCGGCGATCTCGGCGCGAGCATGCGCCAGCGCGGCCTCGAGGCGGGCGATCTCGGCCTCGACCTCGGCCGCTTCCAGCGGTCGCGCATCGGCGCTGTAGCGGCGCGGCTGGACCCGCCGCGCGCGGCCCAGCGCCATGCCCGGCGCGACCGCGACCCCGGTCAGCACGCGCCTCATCGCGGCACGCTGCGGATGCGAGCGCCGGCGCTCATGCGCCCTCGTCGAACTTGCGCGCGAACAGATCCGCCACCGCCGCCAGAGCCGCCGCCTCGTCGTCGCCGTCGACGCGCACGGTCAGCACGCTGCCCTGCGCGGCCGCCAGCATCATCACGCCCATGATGCTCTTGGCGTTGATCTCGCGACCGTGGTGCAGCAGCCAGACGCTGGCCTGGAAGCCCTGCAGCAGCTGCACCAGCTTGGCCGCCGCACGCGCGTGCAGACCGAGCCGATTGCTGATGACGATGTCCCGTTGCTGCATGAGTCCCCCGCGCGAACGCCGGCCGGGTGCCGGCCTCGACGCAAGCATGCTGGCACAGCCCGGCAACGTCGAGTCCCGCCGTGCGACGTGACCTCATCCGCGCTCGGCGTGCCGCGCGGTCATGGTGCGACCCCGTCGGGCACGATGCCGCCGCGGCCGCCGCTGGCGGCGATCTCGGCCAGCTCGTCCAATGGCCGCTCGGCATAATTGAGCACGCGCAGCAGCATCGGCAGATTGAGTCCGGCCACGCAGCGCACGCGCGCGCCGCGCGCACGCAGGCGCTGGGCGACATTGCAGGGCGTGGCGCCGTACAGGTCCGACAGCACCAGCACGCCGTCGCCGCGATCGAGATCGCGCGCATGGTGGGCGGCATCGGCCAGCGCGCGATCGGGGTCGGCGCTGGCGGCGACCTCGAACTGGTCCAGGGTGTCGGGCAACCGCGACAGCACGTGCCGGGCGGCGGCGCTGAGCGCGCGGGCGACGCCCTCGTGGGTGACCAGCAGGATGCCGACGGCCATCGCCTACTCGATCTCGCGATGGAAGCTGAGCACGTGCGCGTGGCCGTCGCGGAAGTGCTCGACGAGGCGTTCGGCCAGGTAGACCGAACGGTGACGCCCGCCGGTGCAGCCGATGCTGACGGTGACGTAACTGCGGTCCTCGCCCTCGAAGCGCGGCAGCCAGGTGTCGAGCAGGTGCGTCAGGTCGGCCAGGTATTCGCGCACCGCGGGCTGGGCCTCGAGGTAGGCGCGCACCGCCGCATCCTTGCCCGACAGCGGCCGCAGCGTCGGTTCCCAGTGCGGATTGGGCAGGCAGCGGGCATCGAACACGAAATCGGCGTCGGGCGGCAGGCCCTTGCGGTAGGCGAACGACTCGAACATCAGCGTCAGCCCGCGCTCGCTCAGGCCGTAGCCGGTCGCGATGAGCCGGCGCAGCTGGTGCACGTTGAGCTCGCTGGAATCGATCACCCGGTCGGCGAGCGTCGCCAGCGGCTTGAGCAGGATGCGCTCGCGCGCGATGGCGCCGGCCAGCGAGAGTCCGGCGCCGGACAGCGGATGCCGGCGGCGTGTCTCCGCGTAGCGCTTGAGCAGAACCTCGTCGCGCGCCTCGACGAATACCAGCTCGGCGGCGGTGCCGGCGGCCAGTTCGGCCAGCACCGCCGGCATGCGCTCCAGCTCGCCGCCGCGGGTGCGCACGTCGACGCCGATGGCGATGCGGCGCGGCCCGGCGGCATCGCTCACCAGGGCGCGTACCAGCGCCGGCATCAGCGCCACCGGCAGGTTGTCGACGCAGTAGTAGCCGAGGTCCTCGAGCGCCCGCAGAGCGACGGTCTTGCCGCCCCCGGAGAGGCCGGTCAGCACCACGATGCGCGGAGTTTCGCCGTTCATGCACTCACCAGGGCGGCAGGCGGCGCAACTGGTGCGCCTGGCGGTCGATGAAGGTCTGCGCGGGGTCGATCCCCTTGCCCTTGAGCATGTGGCTGCGCACCGCGGCTTCGACCAGCACCGCGAGGTTGCGCCCCGGCGCGACCGGAATGGTGATCACCGGCACCTTGACATCGAACAGCTCGCGCACGCCGGTCACGCCGGTCAGCCGCAGCATGCCGTCGGGGTCGCCGGTCGCCCCCAGCGGCTGCAGATGCACGATCAGGCGCAGGTACTTGGAGTCCTTGACCGCGGTATGACCGAACATCTCGCGCACGTTGAGCACGCCCAGCCCGCGCACCTCGATCAGGTCGCGCAGCATCTCCGGGCAGCTGCCGTCGATCACGTCGGGTGCGATCAGGGTGAACTCGGGCGCGTCGTCGGCGATCAGGCGATGGCCGCGGGTCAGCAGCTCCAGTGCCAGCTCGCTCTTGCCGGTGCCCGACTCGCCGGTGATCAGCACGCCGATCGAGTACACCTCGACGAACACGCCATGCAGGGTCAGCGAGCGCGCCAGCAGCCGGGCCAGGTGGTATTGCAGCCAGGTCAGCAGTTCGTGGCCGCGCTTGGCGCTGATCCACAGCGGCGTGCCGGTCTCGTCGGCGGCCTCGCGCAGGTCGGCCGGCACCGCCTGGTCCTTGCTCACGATCAGCGCCAGCGGCCGCTGGGCGACGATCTTCTGCACCGTCTCCCAGCGCTGGCGGGCCTCGAGGGCGTCGAGGTAGGCGAGTTCCTCGGTGCCGATGATCTGCACCTTGTTGGGATAGATGACATTGAGATAGCCGACCAGCGAGGGTCGCCTTGCCTGGGCGGCGCCGGGCTCGAGCGCGCGCGCCTCGCCGCGCAGGCCGGCCAGCCAGCGCAGCGCCAGGCGCTCGTGCACCCCGTCATACAGCTGTCGAGCGGTCAGTCGGTCCACACGGCTCCCGGTGCCGGCGTCGCGGCTCAGCCGGCGCGGCGCGTCCATTCTGCCAGTTCGGCGCGCAGGCCCGCAGCATCCGCGGCGGACCGCAGCCGCTGCCGCAGGTCGGGGTCGGCCAGCGCCTCCGCCATTTCGGCCAGCAACGCCAGCTGGGCGGCGGTGTACCGGATCGGCACCGCCAGCACCGCCACCAGGTCCACCGGGAGACCGTCGGCCGCGTCGAAGTCGACGCCGCGGGCCAGACGGAACAGTCCGGCGCGTGGCGCGGTCAGGCCCGCGCAGTGGCCGTGCGGCAACGCGGCGCCGGCGCCAAGGCCGGTGCCGCCCAGGCGTTCGCGTTCATTCAGCGCATCCAGCAACTGCAAGGCCAGCGCCGCATCCGGAGCCAGCCGGCGGGCGATGTCCTCGAGCAGGCGATGCTTGCTGCCGGCGGCGAGTCCGACCGCGCACGCGGTCGGACCCAGCAACTCCACGAAATGCATGCGCCACTCAGACGGCGCGCACGTCGCGCACGTCGCGCGCCTCGTCGCGATGGTGATCGGTGACCTTCTCCTTGTACTTGCGCAGCTGCGCGACCAGCTTGTCGACCAGCAGGTCGACCGAGGCATACATGTCGCCGTCGCTGGCCTCGGCGTGCAGGGTGCGCCCGGCCACCGCCAGCGTGCCCTCGGCGCGATGCACCAGCTTCTCCACCGACAGCACCACGCTGAGGCCGGTGACGTGGTCGAAGTGGCGCCCGAGGCGGTCGAGCTTGGACTGCACGTGATCGCGCAGCGCCGCGGTGACCTCGATCTGATGGCCGCTGATCTGGACCTGCATGGTGATCTCCTTCGCGTGGAAACGGCGCCGCCGCAGCGGCGTGACGGGAGACGGCCGGGCCGCTCCTGGAGTTGGGAACACACGGACGCGCACCGGTTCCTCCACGCCGGTCAGCTGGCGCGCTGGCGTTCAGACGAGCTGGGAATGCGCAGCGCCTCGCGGTACTTGGCCACGGTACGCCGCGCGACGTTGATGCCGCGCTGCTTGAGCTCCTCCGCCAGCGCCTGATCCGACAGCGGCCGGCGCGCATCCTCGGCGGCGACCAGCTTGCGCAGCATCGCCTGGATCGCGGTCGCCGAAGCGCTGCCGCCATCGTCGGTGCCGACGCCGCTGGAGAAGAAATACTTGAACTCGAAGGTGCCGCGCGGCGTATGCAGGTACTTGCGCGTGGTCACCCGCGAGATGGTCGACTCGTGCATGCCGACCTCCTCGGCCACCTCGCGCAGCACCAGCGGCCGCATCGCCTCGGGGCCGTAGTCGAGAAACGCGCTCTGCTGGCGCACGATCGCCTCGGCCACCTTGAGCAGGGTATCGGCGCGCGCGCGCAGGCTCTTGAGCAGCCAGCGAGCCTCCTGCAGCTGGCCTTTCATGTAGGCGGCGTCGTCGCGGCGTGCGCGCGCGATCAGCGAGCAGTAGTGCTGGTTGATCGCCAACCGCGGCATGCTGCCGGCGGCCAGCACCACCCGCCAGCGGCCCTGATCACGGATCGCATAGGCGTCGGGCGCGACGTATTCGACCGCCGGCGCCGACAGCGCCGCGCCAGGGCGCGGGTCCAGGGCGCGGATCAGCGCCGCCGCCTCGGCGACATCCTCGGGTTCGGCGCGCAGGCGCCGCGCGATGCGCCCCAGATCCTGGCGCGCCAGCGTTTCCAGTTCCTCCGCGACGATCCGCCGCGCCAGATCGCGCTGCGGCGTCGCGGCATCGAGCGCGTCGATCTGCACGCCCAGACAGTCGCGCAGGTCGAGGCTGGCGATTCCGGCCGGATCCAGCCGCTGCAGCCGATGACGCACCGCCTCGATCTCGGCGATCGCGATGCCGGCATCCAGCGCCGCCTGCACCGGCTCCAGGCCCTCGCGCAGGTAGCCGTCGTCGTCGAGCGCATCGACCAGGGCCAGCGCGATCGCGCGATCGCGCACCGACAGCGACAGCAGATTGACCTGCCACTGCAGGTGCTCGCGCAGGCCCTCGGGCGCCGCGTCCTGGGCCTCGGGACGGTCTTCGTCATCGCCGGGGGGGCCGGCGCTGCCATGCGCGCCGAGACTGCCGAAATCGAGCCCGTCCTCGTAACGCTCGGAAGGCTCCCAGGCCTCGCCGACCTCGTCCGTGGCGGCCACCGCGACCGGTTCGGCGGGTGCGTCGTAGCTGAACTCCTCCACCGCGGGCGGCGCGGCGACGTCCTCCGCGTCGAGGTCCTCCGTCGCGACCTCCTCGCCCAGCTCGTCGCCCAGCTCCAGCATCGGATTGGCCTCGGCCAGCTGGCGCAGCTCGGTCTCCAGTTCCGCGCGCGAAAGCTGCAGCAGGCGGATCGCCTGCTGCAGCTGGGGCGTCAGCGCAAGCTGCTGATTGAGGCGGAGCTGGAGTCCGGGTTTCATCGCGAGCGGACGCCGGGAAGTGACGTCTGCATCCTAACCGTGGCCCGCGGCCCCGGCTAGTGCGTCGCGTCGCAGCATGAGGTCGCGGCTACAGGCGGAACTCGCGACCCAGGTAGACCTCGCGCACGCGCTCGTCGGCGAGGATATGCGCCGGCGTGCCCTGCGCCAGTACCGCACCCTCGTTGAGGATGTAGGCGTGGTCGCAGATGCCCAGCGTTTCGCGCACGTTGTGGTCGGTGATCAGCACGCCGATGCCGCGCTCCTTGAGATGGCGCACGATGCGCTGGATCTCGCCGACCGAGATCGGATCGACGCCGGCGAACGGTTCGTCGAGCAGCATGTAGCGCGGCCGCGCGGCCAGCGCGCGCGCGATCTCGACGCGGCGGCGCTCGCCGCCGGACAGGCTCTGCCCCTTCTGGCCGGCGAGATGGGCGATCTTGAGCTCGTCGAGCAGCGACTCCAGCTCGGCCTGGCGCTGGCGCGCGGCCAGACCGACGCGCAGTTCGAGCACGGCGAGGATGTTGTCGGCCACGCTCAGGCGCCGGAACACCGACGGCTCCTGCGGCAGGTAGCCGATGCCGAGGCGCGCGCGCGCGTGCATCGGCAGGCCGGTGATGTCCTGGTTGTCGAGCTTGATGAAGCCGGCGTCGGCGGCGATCAGGCCGACCACGATGTAGAAGCAGGTGGTCTTGCCGGCGCCGTTGGGGCCGAGCAGACCGACCACCTCGCCCTCGCGCACGGCGAAGGCGAAGTCGCGCACCACCTCGCGCCCGCGAAAGCGTTTTTTCAGGCCGGCGGCACTGAGCATGTCAGCGCGATCCGCCGCCCGGCTTGCCGCTGCTGGCCGCGGGTGCGGGCGCCTCGCCGGCCGTCTTGCCGGCGCTGGCCGCAGCCGCGGGCACCCGGGCGGACGGCTTCGGCCGCGGCTGGAAGGTCACGTGCACCTCGCCGCCGGCAGCGCTCTCGCCCTGCATCGCGCCGGTCTGGGTGTTGTAGACCAGCCGCTCGCCCTGGAAGCTGCCGTGGCCCGGCTGCACCACCTGCGCGGCGCCGGTCAGGATCACGGTGTCGGTATCCGGGGTGTAGTCGATGCGCTGCGCCTGCGCCTGCATCGTGCTGCCGTCGTCCTGCCGCTGGCTGAGATGCGCGGGCGTACCCTCCAGCACCACGCGGGTGATCTTGTTGTCGGCGTTGGTGTAGGCCGTGGCCTGCGCGGCGTCGCCCTTGAGGCTGCCCTGGGTGAGCGTCACATGGCCGCTGAAGCGCGACACACCCGGATCCTTGATCGCCGTGAAGTGCTGCGCATTGATGCTGAGCGGCTGCTGGCGATCCGTCTGCAGCGCCCACGCCGGCAGCGCCAGCGCCGAGAGCACGAGACCCAGCGCGATCCGCTCAATGCGGATGCGCGCGCTGCGGCTGGAACGTGGCGTGGACATCGGCGAGCAGCTCCAGTTGATGAGTGTCGGTGGCGGCGGTGAAACCGACGCCGCGCAGTGTAGCGTCGGGTTGCTGAATCACGGTCGGCGCCGCGCTGGCCATGCGGTGCCGGTTGGGCCAGGCGGTGACGTTGGCGGTGTCCACGGTCAGCGCCGAGGTCGCGGCGCCGGCCGGACGCTCCAGATGCACGCGCCCGTTGAGCTTCATCAGGCTGCCGTCGGCGTTGACCCATCCATACTGGGCGCGGCCGGTCCACGCCGGACCCTTCGCGGCGGGCAGGCTGAAAACCGGGGCATCGAGATAGAGCGAGTCGTCGCCTTCGCGGCGATCCAGCTGCGGCGCGCTGAGGGTGAAGCTGGGGCGGCCGTCCGGGCCCAGTGCCAGCAGATGAAAATCACGCAGCGTGTAGCCCGAACGCGGCGGGCCGACAAAGTTGTCCGCGGCCGGCGGCGGCGTCAGCCACCACAGCAGGAGCTGGCTGGCGCCGGCGGCCAGCGCCAGCAGCGCGATGGCCAGCAGCAGGCGGCGCGACAGCATCACGGCATGCGCCCGGCGACGGCGTCGAGGTGGCCCTGCGCGGCCAGCAGCAGGTCGCAGACCTCGCGCACGGCGCCGCGGCCGCCGCCGCGGCGGGTCTGCCAGTGCGCGACCGCGGCCAGCGCCGGATGCGCATCGGCCACCGCCACCGCCAGGCCGCAGGCGTCCATCGCGCCGCGGTCGGCGATGTCATCGCCGACCATCGCGCATTGCGCCGGCTGCAGGCCCAGCGCGACGGCCAGGTCGAGCAGGCAGGCGCGCTTGTCGCGCTGGCCCTGGTAGACGTGCACGACGCCCAGCTCGTCGGCGCGCAGACTGACCGTGTGGCTGACCCGCGCGCTGATGATCGCGACCTCGATCGCGTGCGCCCGCAGCAGCTTCAGGCCGTGGCCGTCGTGCACGTGGAAGGCTTTGAATTCGCGCCCGTCCTCGCCGTAGCAGAGACGCCCGTCGGTCAGCGTACCGTCGACGTCGAACGCGGCAAGGCGCACGCCCGCGGCACGTGCGACGACCGCGGCGGGGACTGCGGCGAGCGCGTCCCATGCCATCTCACACCACCCGCGCGCGCAGCAGGTCGTGGATGTTCAGCGCACCGACCAGCCGGCCGTCGGCCGCGGTCACCAGCAGGGCGTGGATCTTGTGCGTTTCCATGATCTGCGCGGCCTCGGCGGCCAGGCGCCCGGGCCCGATCGTCTTCGGCTGGCGGGTCATCAGGTCGCGCACCCGCGCCTGCCGCGGATCGACGCCGGGATCGTCCAGCGCGCGGCGCAGATCGCCGTCGGTGAACACGCCCAGCAGTTGCTGTCGCGCATCGACGATCGCGGTCATGCCCAAGCCCTTGCGACCCATCTCCAGCAGCGCGTCCATCAGGCTGGCCTCGGCGCCGACCGTCGGCACCGCGGCGCCGCGGTGCATCACGTCCTCGATGCGCAGCAGCAGGCGCCGGCCGAGGCTGCCGGCCGGATGCGACAGGGCGAAATCCTCGGCGGTGAAGCCGCGCGCCTCGAGCAGCGCGATCGCCAGCGCGTCGCCCAGCACCAGCGCCACCGTGGTGCTGGTGGTCGGCGCCAGCCCCAGCGGACAGGCCTCGCTGGCGATGCTCCCGTCCAGGTGCACGTCGGCCTCGCGCGCCAGCGCGGAGGTCGGCCGGCCGGTGATCGCGATCAGCGGAATGCCCTGGCGCCTGATCGGCGGCAGGATCGTCAGCAGCTCCTCCGTCTCCCCGGAGTAAGACAGCGCGAGCACCACGTCGCCCGCCGTGATCATGCCGAGATCGCCGTGGCTGGCCTCGCCCGGATGGACGAAGAACGCCGGCGTGCCGGTCGAGGCCAGGGTGGCGGCGATCTTGCGCGCGATATGCCCGGACTTGCCCATGCCCGACACCACCACGCGCCCGCTGCAGGCAAGGATCAGCCCGCAGGCGGCGACGAAGGCGGCGTCCACGCGCGGCTCCAGCGCGAGCAGCGCGGCGGCTTCGCTGGCGATCACCGCGCGCGCGCTGCGCACCAGCGCGTCGGCGTCGAACGACGGGATACCGGCAGGAACGGGGCTCGGGTTCATCGGCGGCGGCGGAACGCCATTCCGGCGCCCTGCCAATTCCATTAACATGACCGATTGCCATTCTATCCTGAGCGCATGCGCAGGCCGCGAGCCTGCCCGCCGCCGTCGAGAGCCATGGACCCATCCCGCATCAAGAGCCTGATCGAACAGGGACTGCCCGGCGCGCGCGTCGAGGTGGACGGGCCCGACGGCGTGCATTTCGAAGCGCGGGTGGTCAGCGCCGCCTTCGCCGGCCAGCTGCCGCTGGCGCGCCACCGGCTGGTCTACGCCACGCTGGGCGCGCTGATGGGCAACGAGATCCATGCCCTGACCCTGAAAACCCAGACCCCCGACGAAGCCGCACGCAGCCGAGGATGAGATGGCCAAGATCGTCATATCGGGTGGGCAAGCCGGGACTTGCCGAGCCGACCTCAGGAGGCTCGGCCCGG
>JAGWPB010000022.1 GCA_028870665.1 Lysobacteraceae bacterium | reverse complement strand
GCAGATCGTCACGCTGACCTATCCGCACATCGGCAACGTCGGCGTCAATGCCGAGGACGGCGAGTCGCAGCGCGTGCAGCTCGCCGGCCTGGTGCTGCGCGAGGCGCCGCGGCCGGCCAGTTCGTGGCGCGCGCAGCTCGATTTCTGCGAGTGGCTGCGCCAGCAGGGTACCGTGGCGATCGCCGGCATCGATACCCGGCAACTGACCCGCCGGCTGCGCGAGAGCGGCGCACAGAGCGGCTGCATCCTGGCCGGTGGCCGGCCGAGTGCGCGGCGGGCGCAGGGCGCGGCGCAGGCCTTCCGCGGGCTGAAGAATGCCGATCTTGCGCGCGAAATCAGCTGTGGCGAGCCCTACCAGTGGACGCGCGCAAGCTGGCGGCCGGACACCAACCGCGAGGCCGACGCATTCGCCGTGTCCCGGCATGTCGTCGTCTATGACTTCGGCGTCAAGCGCAACATTCTGCGCATGCTGGCCGACCGCGGCTGCCGCGTCACCGTGGTGCCGGCGCAGACCGGCGTCGCCGAGGCGCTGGCGCTGAAACCGGATGGCGTGCTGCTGTCCAACGGACCCGGCGATCCGCAGCCCTGCACCTACGCGATCGAGGCATCGCGCGAATTCATCGCCAGGCGGCTGCCGCTGTTCGGCATCTGCCTGGGACACCAGATTGTGGGTCTGGCCGCCGGCGGTCGCACGATGAAGATGAAGTTCGGCCACCACGGCGCCAACCATCCGGTGCAGGAGCTGGCCAGCGGCCGCGTGCTGATCACCAGTCAGAACCACGGTTTCGCGGTCGACGAAACGACACTGCCGGCCCGCGTGCGCGTCACCCACCGCTCGCTGTTCGACGGCTCCAATCAGGGCATCGAAGTCACCGACGCCCCGGCGTTTTCGTTCCAGGGCCACCCGGAAGCCTCACCGGGCCCACATGATGTTTCGGGGTTGTTTGATCGCTTTATCAAAACGATGGTGTCCACGAAGGACGCCAAGGCCGCGAAGGGAGCTTGATGTGAAGAGCGAGCAGGCAAAGCAAGAGCGAGCGATGGTGTCCGCGAAAGACGCCAAGGCCGCGAAGGGAGCTTGAGTTGGAGCAACGGCTTTCCGAGCGGGTCATCGGCTGCGCGATCGAGGTCAGCCGTGAACTCGGTCATGGCTTTCTCGAACGTGTGTACGAGGCTGCGTTGGCGGTAGAACTGAAGCGGGCGGGCATCGCGTTCCAGAGGCAAAAGTCCTTGCCGGTGCAGTATCGCGGCGAACCGGTGGGCGATTACGTATGCGACTTCGCGGTGGGCGACAAACTCATTGTGGAGATCAAGGCCTTGCGTGCGCTGACATCCGAGCATGAAGCGCAAGTGCTCAACTATCTGAAAGCATCTGGCATACCGGTTGGCTTGTTGCTCAACTTCGGGAGCCCGCGCCTTGGCGTCCGGCGTGTGGTACGGGGCC
Source organism: Lysobacteraceae bacterium (assembly GCA_028870665.1). Lineage (GTDB taxonomy): Bacteria > Pseudomonadota > Gammaproteobacteria > Xanthomonadales > Rhodanobacteraceae > Metallibacterium. Next base: position 38,390 of record JAGWPB010000022.1, on the reverse strand, counting down.
ACGATGACGTCCATCCCATCTGAAATTTTGCGTCCTTCGCGCCTTTCGCGGACAAAAACAACATGCCCAAACGCACCGACCTCAAGACCATCCTGCTGATCGGCGCCGGTCCGATCGTGATCGGCCAGGCCTGCGAGTTCGACTACTCCGGCGCGCAGGCGTGCAAGGCGCTGCGCGAGGAGGGCTACCGCGTGGTGCTGGTCAATTCCAACCCAGCCACGATCATGACCGACCCGGAGATGGCCGACGCGGTCTACATTGAGCCGATCACCTGGCAGACCGTCGAGCGGATCATCGCCAAGGAGCGCCCCGAGGCACTGCTGCCGACCATGGGCGGGCAGACCGCGCTGAACTGCGCGCTGGACCTGGCCGACCACGGCGTGCTGGAAAAGTACGGCGTCGAGCTGATCGGCGCCTCGCGCGAGGCCATCCGCATGGCCGAGGATCGCGAGCTGTTTCGCGTGGCGATGCAGGAGATCGGCCTGGAGTGCCCGCGGGCCGAGATGGCGCGCTCGCTGGAGCAGGCGCTCGAGATCCAGCCGCGCGTCGGCTATCCGACCATCATCCGGCCCAGCTTCACGCTGGGCGGCAGCGGCGGCGGCATCGCCTACAACCGCGAGGAGTTCGAGGCGATCGCCGCGCGCGGCCTCGAACTGTCGCCGGTGCACGAGGTGCTGATCGAGGAGTCGGTGCTGGGCTGGAAGGAGTTCGAGATGGAGGTGGTCCGCGACACCGCGGACAACTGCATCATCGTCTGCTCGATCGAGAACCTCGATCCGATGGGCGTGCACACCGGCGACTCGATCACCGTCGCCCCGGCGCAGACGCTGACCGACAAGGAATACCAGCGTCTGCGCGACGCCTCGATCGCGGTCCTGCGCAAGATCGGCGTCGACACCGGCGGCTCCAACGTGCAGTTCGGCGTCAACGCCGACGATGGCCGCGTGGTGGTGATCGAGATGAATCCGCGGGTCTCGCGCTCCTCCGCGCTGGCGTCCAAGGCCACCGGCTTTCCGATCGCCAAGGTCGCGGCCAAGCTGGCGGTCGGCTACACGCTGGACGAGCTGCGCAACGAGATCACCGGCGGCCTGACCCCGGCCTCGTTCGAGCCGAGCATCGACTACGTGGTCACCAAGATTCCGCGCTTCGCGTTCGAGAAGTTCCCCGCCGCCGACGCGCGCCTGACCACGCAGATGAAGTCGGTTGGCGAGGTGATGGCGATCGGCCGCAACATGCACGAGTCGCTGCAGAAGGCGCTGCGCGGACTGGAGACCGGCAAGACCGGCCTCAATCCGACCGGGCTCGACCTGGCCAGCGACGAGGGCCGCGTGCGGCTGAGGCGCGAGTTGCGCGAGCCGGGCCCCGAGCGCGTGTTCTACGTCGCCGATGCCTTTCGCGCCGGGCTGACGCTGGAAGACGTGTACACGCTGACCCACATCGACCGCTGGTTCCTGGCCGCGATCGAGGACCTCGTCAGCGAAGAGAAGACCGTGCGCATGCAGGGTCTGCCGGCGCTGGATGCGGCGCGCCTGCGCGAACTCAAGCGCATGGGCTTCTCCGACGCGCGTCTGGCCGAGCTGGCCGGCACCGACGAGGCCGCGTTGCGCCATCTGCGTCGCGCGTTCGGCGTGCGTCCGGTGTACAAGCGGGTCGATTCCTGCGCCGCCGAGTTCGCCACCGCCACCGCCTACCTCTACTCGACCTACGAGGAAGCGTGCGAGGCCAACCCGACCGCGCGCGACAAGATCATCGTGCTCGGCGGCGGCCCCAACCGCATCGGCCAGGGCATCGAGTTCGACTACTGCTGCGTGCACGCGGCGCTGGCGCTGCGCGAGGATGGCTTCGAGACCATCATGGTCAACTGCAACCCGGAGACGGTGTCCACCGACTACGACACCTCCGACCGCCTGTACTTCGAGCCGCTGACCCTGGAGGACGTGCTCGAGATCGTCGATCTGGAAAAGCCCAAGGGCGTGATCGTGCAGTACGGCGGGCAGACGCCGCTGAAGCTGGCGCGCGCACTGGAGGCCGCCGGCGTGCCGATCATCGGCACCAGCCCCGACTCGATCGATCTGGCCGAGGACCGCGAGCGATTCCAGCAGATGGTTGCGAAGCTCGGCCTCAACCAGCCCGCCAACCGCACCGCGCGCAACGCCGACGAGGCGCTGGCGCTGGCACGCGAGATCGGCTATCCGCTGGTGGTGCGGCCCAGCTACGTGCTGGGCGGGCGCGCGATGGAGGTGGTCTACGACGACGCCGATCTGGCGCGCTACGTGCGCGAGGCGGTCAAGGTGTCGAACGATTCGCCGGTGCTGCTCGACCGCTTCCTCGACCACGCCGTCGAGGTCGACGTCGACGTGATCGCCGACGCCGACGGCGCCGTGCTGGTCGGCGGCGTGATGGAGCACATCGAGGAGGCCGGCGTGCACTCCGGCGACTCGTCGTGCTCGCTGCCGCCGTATTCGCTGTCGGCAGCATTGCAGGACGAGCTGCGCCGCCAGGTGACGCTGATGGCGCGCGAGCTCAAGGTCTGCGGCCTGATGAACACGCAGTTCGCGATCCAGGGCGAGACGGTGTTCATCCTCGAGGTCAATCCGCGTGCCTCGCGCACGGTGCCGTTCGTGTCCAAGGCGACCGGCGTGCCGCTGGCCAAGATCGCCGCGCGCTGCATGGTCGGCCAGTCGCTGGCCGCGCAGGGCGCCGTGCGCGAGGTGATCCCGGCCTACTACTCGGTCAAGGAAGCGATCTTTCCGTTCCTCAAGTTCCAGAACGTCGATCCGATCCTCGGCCCCGAGATGCGCTCGACCGGCGAGGTGATGGGCGTGGGCCGCAGCTTCGGCGCCGCGTTCGCGCGCGCGCACGAGGCGGCCGGGATCAAGGCGCCGCCGGTGGGCAAGGCCTTCCTGTCGGTGCGCGACGCCGACAAGGAGCGCCTGCTGCCGGTGGCGATCGAGCTGCTGCGGCGCGGTTTCAGCCTGGTCGCGACCGACGGTACCCAGCGTTATCTCGACCAGCATGGCGTCGCCTGCGAGCGCATCAACAAGGTGATCGAGGGCCGGCCGCACATCGTCGATCTGATCAAGAACGGCGAGATCGTGTTCATCGTCAACACCACCGAGGGCAAGCAGGCGATCGCCGACTCGTTCTCGATCCGCCGCGACGCGCTGCAGCAGCGCGTCACCTACTCGACCACCATTTCCGGCGCGCGCGCGCTGCTGCATTCGCTGGACTATCGCGAAGGCGGCGCCGTCCACGCGCTGCAGGAACTGCACCAGGAGCTGAACGCATGAAGCGAGCCCCGTTGACCCAGCGCGGCGCCGAACGCCTGCGCGCCGAACTCGAGCGTCTCAAGGGCGTCGAGCGCCCGCGCGTGATCCACGCCATCGCCGAGGCGCGTGCGCACGGCGACCTCAAGGAGAACGCCGAATACCACGCCGCCCGCGACCAGCAGGGCTTCATCGAGGGCCGCATCAAGGAGCTCGAGGCGGCGCTGTCCTATGCCGAGGTGATCGACATTTCGCGGCTGGGCGCCGGGTCGCGGATCGTGTTCGGCGCCACCGTCGAACTCGAGGACGAGACCAGCGGCGACCGCGTCACCTACCAGATCGTCGGCGACCTCGAGGCCGACATCAAGCAGGGGCTAATCGCGGTGTCGTCGCCGTTCGCGCGCGCGTTGATCGGCAAGAGCGAGGGCGACAGCTTCGAGTTCCGTGCACCCAACGGCGTGAAGAACTACGAGATCGTCGGCGTCCGCTACGCGTGATCGCCTTTCGCGACTTCGCCTTGCGCCAGGGCGGCCGGCTGCTGCTGTCGGGCGTCGACGCGGTGCTGCATGACGGCAGCCGGGTCGGCGTGGTCGGCCGCAACGGCAGCGGCAAGTCGAGCCTGTTCGCGGCGATCCAGGGCCGGCTCGAGGCCGACGCCGGCAGCCTCGATCTGCCCGCGGGCCTGCGCCTGGCCGCGGTGGCGCAGGAAACCCCGGCGCTACCCGATGCCGCCATCGACTACGTGCTGGGCGGCGACGTCGAGCTCGCCGCCGCGCTGGCCGCGGAGGCCGCGGCGCAGGCGCGCGGCGACGACGCGGCGCTGGTGGCGGCGCACCTGCGCATCGAGACGCTGCACGGCTACGACGCCCGCGCCCGCGCCGCGCGGCTGCTGCATGGCCTCGGCTTCGCGGCGGACACCCAGACGCGCGCGGTGGCCACCTTTTCCGGCGGCTGGCGGGTGCGCCTGAACCTGGCGCGTGCGCTGATGGCACCGTCCGACCTGCTGCTGCTGGACGAGCCGACCAACCACCTCGACCTCGATGCCGTGCTGTGGCTGGAGGAATGGCTGCGGCGCTACCCCGGCACCCTGCTGGTGATCTCGCACGACCGCGATTTTCTCGACGGGGTGATCTCGCACACCCTGCATCTGCACCAGGGCAGGGCGCGGCTGTATGTCGGCGATTACACCGCTTTCGAGCGCCAGCGCGCCGAGCAGCTGCGCCTGCAGCAGATCACGCACGACAAGGAACAGGCCGAGCGCGCGCATCTGCAGTCCTTCATCGACCGCTTCAAGGCCAAGGCCACCAAGGCCAAACAGGCGCAATCGCGCATGAAGCGGCTGCAGAAGCTGGCCGGTACCGAGGCGGTGCGCGCCGAGCGCACGCTGCATTTCGAGTTTCCGCAGCCGGCCAGGGTGCCGACGTCCCTGCTCAAGCTTGCAGGGGTGGAGGCCGGCTATGCGCAGACGCCGGTCCTGCGCCAGGTGCGATTCGCGCTGCAGGCCGGCGATCGCATCGGCCTGCTGGGCGCCAACGGCGCCGGCAAGTCGACCCTGGTCAAGACCCTGGTCGGGGAGCTGCCGCCGCGGGCCGGCGAGCGTATCGCGCACAAGGACCTGCGCATCGGCTACTTCGCCCAGCACACGGTCGAGAGCCTGCGCGCCGGCGCCAGCCCGTTCGATCATCTGCGCGATCAGGCGCCGCAGGCGACGGCGCAGGAGATGCGCGACTGGCTGGGACGCTGGGATTTCGCCGGCGATCGCGCCTTCGAGCCGGTCGACGTGCTGTCCGGCGGCGAGCGCGCACGCCTGGCGCTGGCGCTGATCGCCTGGACCCGGCCCAACCTGCTGCTGCTCGACGAGCCGACCAATCACCTCGACCTCGACATGCGCGAGGCGCTGGCCGACGCGCTCAACGACTTTCCCGGCGCGCTGGTGCTGGTCTCCCACGATCGCCATCTGCTGGGCCTGGTCTGCGACGGTTTCTGGCGCGTGGCCGACGGCGCGGTGAGCGCTTTCGATGGCGATCTCGACGACTACGCGCGCTGGCTGCGCGGGCGGGATGCCGTCGCGACCACGCCGCAGGCACGCGACGCCGAGCCAGCGCCGGTCGCTGGCGCCACCTCGTCGCGCGAGCGTCGCCGCGACGCCGCGGAGCAGCGCGAACGTCTGCAGCCGCTGCGTCGGCAGCTGCAGCGCGTCGAGCAGCGTCTCGCCGCGATCGCCGCCGAGTGCCAGCACAACGAACAGCGTCTGGCCGATCCCGTGATCTATGCGGGGGACGGCAGCGAGGCCGCGCAGCTCGGCCAGACGCTCGCTGCGCTGCGCCGCGAGCAGGGCCTGCTCGAAGCCGAGTGGCTGCAGCTCTACGAACAGATCGAGGCGGCGTCGGCTTGACCGTGCCCTCGGGACCGCTAGGCTGACCGCATGGCCACGCTGCATGTGCTGCTCCCGGTCCTGAGCCGTTGCCCTGACGATCCGCTGCTGCGCGAGTGGCTGCGGCGCGGTGATCGCCTGCCCGCGGCCATGCCGGGCCGCGAGTCCGTCTTGCGCGCTGCGTTCGAATGGCCGGACCAGGCGCTGCCCGCCGCCGCGTTGACGCGCGAAGCACTGGCCGGCGATGCCGGCGATACCCCCTGGCTGTGCGCCGATCCCGCGCATGTGCAGCCGGACCTGGCCGGCGCGCGCATGCTCGCCTGCGGCAGTCTCGATCTCGATGCCGGCGAGGCGGCCGAACTGGCGGCGCCGCTGCGTCCGCTGTTCGGCGATCAGGGCCTGCTGCTGGAGCTGACCGAGCCGGCGCGCTGGCACCTGCGCCTGCAGCGGGGCACGCCGGTGCCGGACTTCGATCCGCCCGCCGCAGTGCTCGGTGCCGACCTGCTGGCGCACCTGCCCGCAGGCCCCGATGGGCGCCGCTGGCGCGCCCTGTTCAACGAGGCGCAGGTGATCCTGCATCAGCATCCACGCAACGCGCAGCGGCGCGCGGCGGGCCGCGCGACCGTCAACTGCATCTGGCTGTGGGGCGGCGGCACGCTTCCGGACTGGGTGCGCAGCACGCGGACGCATGTCGTCAGCGAGGATCCGCTGCTGCGGGCGCTGGCGCGCCGCGCCGGCGTCCTGCGGGTACCCGATGTGAGCGCTTTGCTGGAGCTGCCGCGCGATGCGCACGGTCTGCTGGATCTCGCGACGGTCGAAGCGACCCGCATCGCGACCGCGCTGGCCGCCGGCGAGGACGCGCTGCGGCGCGGCCGCATCGACACGATCGACCTCGCGTCCGACGATGGCTCCCGTGCGCGCGTGCGGCACTGGCACCGCTGGCGTTTCTGGCGGCGCGCGTCCTGATGCCGACACTGACCCTGCGACGGCGTCCGCTGCCGCTGCCGCCGCCGACGACGGCGTGGCCGGTCGGCGTGCCTGCGGCCTTGCAGCGCGTCTATGCCGCGCGCGGCATCACCGACGCGGCCGCCGTCGAACACCGCCTGGCTCGTCTGCTGCCGCCGCAGGCGCTGGGCGGAATCGATGCGGCGGTGGCGCTGCTGGCCGACGCCATCGCGGCAGACGCCGACATCCTGATCGCCGGCGACTACGACTGCGACGGCGCCACCGGCGTCGCCGTCGGCGTGCGCGGCCTGCGCCTGCTGGGCGCGCGCCGCGTGCGCTACGCGGTGCCGCATCGCAGGGTGCACGGTTACGGCTTGACTCCGGCGCTGGTCGCCAGCCTGGCGCCGCTGCCGGACCTGATCGTCACCGTCGACAACGGCATCGCCAGCCACGCCGGCATCATTGCGGCGCGCGCGGGTGGCGCGCGCGTGATCGTCACCGATCACCACCTGCCCGGACCGACGCTCCCCGTCGCCGACGCGATCGTCAACCCGAACCTGCCGGGCGATGCCTTTCCCAGCAAGGCGCTGGCTGGCGTCGGCGTGATGTTCTACCTGCTGCTGGCGCTGCGCGCCGCGTTGCGCCAGCGCGGCGCGTGGGCGGGGCAGGGTGAGCCCGATCTGACCGAACTGCTCGACCGGGTGGCGCTGGGCACGGTCGCCGACCTGGTGCCGCTGGACTACAACAATCGGGTGCTGGTCGAGGCCGGCCTGCGACGGATCCGCGGCGGACGGGCCTGCGCCGGCATCGGCGCGCTGATCGACGTCGCCGGACGCCGCGCGGCGACGCTGACCGCGACCGACCTCGGCTTCGCGCTGGCGCCGCGCATCAATGCCGCCGGGCGCATGGAAGACATGCGCCTTGGCATCGAATGCCTGCTCGGTGACGATCCCGGCGTCGCGCGCGAGCAGGCCGCGCACCTGCACGCGATCAACGCCGAGCGTCGCGAGGTGCAGGCCGCCATGGTGGCGGACGCCGAGGTGATGACGGCGGTCGCCATGATCGGGGACGGCGTTGCGGGCGTCCCGGATGGACTGCCATCGGTCACCCTTGGAGGACTTCCTGCGGTCGTCCCCCAGGGACCTCCTTCGGTCGTCGGGGTCGCCCTGTTCGATCCGGCCTGGCACGCCGGCGTGGTCGGCCTGGTGGCATCGAAGCTCAAGGAGTCGCTGCACCGCCCGGTGGTCGCGTTCGCACCGGCCGGCGACGGCAGCGACGAGCTGCGCGGCTCGGCGCGCTCGATTCCCGGCTTCCACGTGCGCGACGCGCTGGCGACGGTGGACGCGCGCCATCCCGGCCTGATCCGGCGCTTCGGCGGTCACGCGATGGCGGCCGGCCTGAGCCTGCGCGCAGCCGATTTCGCGCGCTTCGCGCACGCCTTCGATGCCGTGGCGCGCGGCCTGCTGAGCGACGAGGCGCTGCAGCCCGTGCTGTGGACCGACGGCGCATTGCAAGACGGCGAGTTCAGCCTCGAACTGGCGCGCGCGCTGCGCGACGGCGGCCCGTGGGGGCAGGGTTTCCCCGAGCCGCTGTTCGACAACGTGTTCGAGCGGGTGGCCTGGCGGCCGCTGGGCGAGGGCCACTGGCGGTTGACGCTGCGCGCGACGGACGGCGGCGACACGCTCGAGGCGGTGATGTTCAACGCCGGCCCCGCCGCGCCGCCCGCGCGCCTGCGCGCGGCCTATCAACTCGGCATCAACGAATGGCAGGGGCGCGAGCGCCTGCAACTGCTGCTGCGGCACGTCGAGGCGGCCTAGTGGCAGCCGGTCCGTGTTCGCCTTTGCTATGCTCGCGCTCTTTGATTGCCGACTCCTGCCGCCATGATCGAGACCAACCCCATCCAGTCGCAGATTGCGGACCTCGCAGCCCGGGTTGCTGCGCTACGGGGGTATCTTTGACTACGAGGCCAAGCGTGAACGCCTCGAGGAAGTCACCCGCGAATTGGAAAACCCCAAGGTCTGGGACGATCCGGCGCGCGCCCAGGAACTGGGCCGCGAGCGCGCCCGGCTGGAGCAGATCGTCGGCGAGATCGGCGGCCTGACCCGCGGCCTGGCCGACGCCGGCGAACTGCTCGATCTCGCGGCGTCCGACCGGGATGAGGTCTCGGTGCATGCGGTCGCCGACGACGTGGCGGCGATGCAGCAACGCCTGGAGGCGCTCGAGTTCCGGCGCATGTTCGCCGGCAAGCTCGACAGCGCCAACGCCTTCGTCGACATCCAGGCCGGCGCCGGCGGCACCGAGGCGCAGGACTGGGCCGAGATGCTGCTGCGCATGTACCTGCGCTGGGCCGAGGGCCGCGGCTGGAAGACCGAGCTGCTGGAAGCCAGCGCCGGCGAAGTCGCGGGCATCAAGTCGGCGACCTTCCGCGTCGAGGGCGACTATGCCTACGGCTGGCTGAAGACCGAGACCGGTGTGCACCGGCTGGTGCGCAAATCCCCGTTCGATTCCGACAACCGCCGGCACACGAGCTTCGGCTCGGTGTTCGTCAGTCCCGAGGTGGACGACGACATCGACATCGAGATCAATCCGGCCGACCTCAAGACCGACGTCTATCGTTCCTCCGGCGCCGGCGGCCAGCACGTCAACAAGACCGAATCCGCCGTGCGCATCACGCACGTGCCGACCAACACCGTGGTCGCCTGCCAGACCGAGCGCAGCCAGCATGCCAACCGCGATCGCGCGATGAAGATGCTCAAGGCCAAGCTCTACGAGCTGGAGCTGCAGAAGCGCAATACCGAGAAGGCCGCGCTCGAGGCCAGCAAGTCCGACATCGGCTGGGGCAGCCAGATCCGCAATTACGTGCTCGACCAGTCGCGGATCAAGGACCTGCGCACCGGCATCGAGCGCAGCGACACGCAGAAGGTGCTCGACGGCGACCTCGACGCCTTCGTCGAAGCCAGCCTGAAGGCCGGGCTCGAAGTCGGCGCCCGGCGCGCGGACGCCTGACCCAGCGCGACCCCCATACCGGACCCGGTGCCTCATGAGCGAATCCCAGACCCCACCGCCTGTCGCCAGCCCGGCTGACGAGCACAAGCTGATCGCCGAGCGCCGCGAGAAGCTCAAGACCTTGCGCGCGCAGGGCACGGCCTTCCCCAACGATTTCCGCCCCGACGCTTTCGCCGGCGATCTGCAGGCCGAGTACGCCGACGCCGAGCGCTGGAGCGCCGAGGCGCTGGTCGCCATGCCGCGCGCGGTGCGTGTCGGCGGCCGCCTGCTGGCCAAGCGCGTGATGGGCAAGGCCAGTTTCGCGCGGCTGCAGGACGGCACCGGCGCGATCCAGCTCTACCTGCGCGCCGATCTCGGCGCCGCCTACGAGGCGTTCAAGGGCTGGGACATCGGCGACATCGTCGGCGTCGAGGGCACGCTGACGCGCACCCGTACCGGCGAGCTGTCGATCGCGGTGACCGCGATCCGCCTGCTGGTGAAATCGTTGCGCCCGCTGCCCGACAAGTGGCACGGCCTGGCGGACGTCGAGCAGCGCTACCGCCAGCGCTATGTCGATCTGATCGTCAGCCCCGAGGCGCGACGCGCCTTCGAACTGCGCTCGCGCGCGATCGGCTTCATCCGCCAGTGGCTGGAGGCGCCGCCGCGGCGCTTCATGGAGGTGGAAACGCCGATGATGCACGTGATCCCGGGCGGCGCCACCGCGCGGCCGTTCGTCACCCATCACAACGCGCTGGACATGGATCTGTATCTGCGCGTGGCGCCGGAGCTGTACCTCAAGCGCCTGGTCGTGGGCGGTCTGGAGCGCGTGTACGAGATCAACCGCAACTTTCGCAACGAGGGGGTGAGCACGCGACACAACCCCGAGTTCACCATGCTCGAGCTGTACCAGGCCTACGCCGGCTATATCGAAATCATGGATCTGACCGAGGGCCTGGTCCGCGAGACCGCGCACGGCGTGCTGGGGACCAGCGGACTGCGCTGGGACGGCGCGGCGATCGATGTCGGCCCGGCCTTCCGCCGCTGGCGCATGGAGGACGCGGTGCTCGAGCACAATCCGGAGATCAAGCGCGAGGCGCTGCGCGATCGCGAGGCGATGGCCGCGCACGCGCGCCGCCTGCAGGTGCCGGTGAAGCCAGGTTACGGCTGGGGCAAGCTGCTGCTGGCGATCTTCGAAAAGACCGTCGAGCACACGCTGATCCAGCCCACCTTCATCACCGACCATCCGGTCGAGGTCTCGCCGCTGGCGCGCGCGAGCGACACCGATCCGGGCATCACCGACCGCTTCGAGCTGTTCATTGGCGGCAAGGAGATCGCCAATGGGTTTTCCGAGTTGAACGATCCCGAAGACCAGGCGGCGCGCTTCCAGGCGCAGGTGGATGCCAAGGACGCCGGCGACGACGAGGCCATGCACTTCGACGCCGACTACATCCGAGCGCTGGAAGTCGGCCTGCCGCCCACCGGCGGACTGGGTGTCGGCATCGACCGGCTGGTGATGCTGCTGACCGATTCGCCGTCGATCCGCGATGTGCTGCTTTTCCCTTACATGCGGCCTGAGACGTGAGTTGAACCTCGCCCGAACCATCCCTCGCGGCTGGCACCGGCCCGGACGTTCCTGTCCGGCCGCTCGGTGCTGCGCGCGATGCGCTTCAATGCATCGCGCAGACGCAGCGCCTCACCCCGATGTGCGGCCGGAAAGCCGGGGTCCGGAGAAGAGCGGAGTAGCGTGAATCAGGCAGGATCGGAACCCGGATTTGCGCGGTGCGTGACATGCCCCGTCTGCGAGCAAGCAGGGTCGTCATGCAGGCACGGTCATCAAGCGGGCAGTCAGGCAGGGCTTTCAAGCAAGAAAGGCCATCCGGCAAGAAGGCAGTGTCATCAGGCAAGCATTGTCATGCTGAGACCGAAGGCCGAAGCATCTTTCAGACGAAAGAGGGCGGGTGGCATCAAAACGGAGCGCGTGCAATCCATCGGGGCGCGCATGCAGATGTTTCGCTGCGCTCAGCATGACAAGGCAAAGGTGACTTGGCATGACGGGGCGAGGGCCTGAGTAGCAGGGCGGGCAGCTTCAGCATGAGGGGCTGCAGTGTTGCCTGGGGCAAGACCCCCGTTCCAACGTTTCCCGAGTCCCGAACATCGAACACCGGAGCCTCACCATGTGGTACGCCATCAGCGGCATCGACAACGACCACTCGCTTGAAGCGCGCACGGCCGCGCGGCCGGCGCATCTGGCGCGCTTGAACGCGCTGCGCGACGCAGGCCGTCTGCTGCTGGCGGGCCCGTTTCCCGCCATCGATGCCGAGGACCCGGGCCCGGCCGGCTTCAGCGGCAGTCTGATCGTGGCTGAGTTCGATGACCTCGAGGCCGCGAAAGCATGGGCCGCTGCCGATCCCTATGTCGCGGCGGGCGTCTATCGCGGCGTCGACGTGCGCCCGTTCCGGAAGGTGCTGCCATGACCGCGGCGCGCGTCGCGGCGATCCGGGCGCGGTTGACGGCGGCGCTGGCCCCCAGCGCGCTCGAGATCGTCGACGAGAGCCACGCGCATGCAGGCCATGCCGGCGCGCGCGACGGCCGCGGCCACTTCCGGGTCGCGATCACCAGCGCGGCGTTTGCCGGGCTCGGTGCGGTGCAGCGTCACCGGCGTGTCTACGCCGCCCTGGGCGAGTTGATGCAGAGCGAGATCCATGCTCTGGCCATCACGGCGTTGACTCCCGATGAGCAAGTCAATTCAGATGGTTGAAGAATATTTCGAATCCAGATTCGATGCTTCGGTCGCGCCACCGCGCGGTCGCAGCGCGCATTGCGCCGCCCGGGTGCGTTTGGCACAGTGGCGCGCTTGCGCTGCCGCGGGGACGGCGGTGCATCACCTCTCGCCATCACTGCGATCCACATGCGCCTGACCACCGTCAAACTGGCCGGATTCAAGTCGTTCGTCGACCCGACCTCGCTGCACCTTGCGACCAACATGACCGGCATCGTCGGTCCCAACGGCTGCGGCAAGTCCAACATCATCGACGCGGTGCGCTGGGTGATGGGCGAGAGCGCGGCCAGCCGCCTGCGCGGAGACAATCTCAGCGACGTGATCTTCTCCGGCTCGTCGGGGCGCAAGCCGGTCGGCCAGGCCAGCGTCGAGCTGATCTTCGACAACAGCGACGGCACCATCGCCGGCGAGTACGCCAGCTACAGCGAGATCTCGGTCAAGCGCGTTGCCAGCCGCGACGGCCAGTCGGTCTACTGGCTCAACGGCACACGCTGCCGTCGGCGCGACATCACGGACCTGTTCCTCGGCACCGGCCTTGGCCCGCGCAGCTACTCGATCATCGAGCAGGGCATCATCTCCGACATCGTCGAGTCGCATCCCGAGCAGTTGCGCGCGCACCTCGAGGAGGCGGCCGGCATCTCCAAGTACAAGGAGCGCCGCAAGGAGACCGAGAGCCGCATCAAGGCCACGCGCGAGAATCTCGACCGCGTGCGCGACGTGCGCGACGAGGTCGACAAGCAACTCGATCACCTCAATCGCCAGGCGCGTGCCGCCGAACGCTGGCAGGCGCTGAAGACCGAGCAGACCCGGCGCGAGGCCGAACTGCGCGCGCTGGACTATCGCGCGCTGGCCACCGACCTCGAGGCGCGTTCCGGCGAGTTGCGTGCGGCGGAGCTGGCCGTCGAGCGCGAACTGGCCGCGCAGCGCGCGATCGAAGCGCAACTGGAACAGGCGCGCGAGCGCCAGCTGGCGGCCGGCGAGCACCACAACGCGGTGCAGGGCGAGGTCTACAAGGTCGGTGCCGAGATCGCCCGCGTCGAACAGGCGCTGCGACACCACCGCGAGCTGGCCGAGCGCCTGCAGCGGGTACGCCAGGAAACCGAAACCGCGCTGGCCGAGGTGGCCGTCCATCTTGACGGCGACCGAGCCCAGGGCGCCACGCTGCGCGCGGCGTTGGCCGAGGGCGAGCCGCGCCTGGCGACCCTGCATGCCGCCGCCGAGGCTGCCGGCGCGGCGTTGCAGGCCGCCGAGGCGGCGTTGGCGATCTGGCAGACGCGCTGGGAGCGACATACCCGCGACGCCGGTGAGGCGGCGCGGGCCGCCGAGGTCGAGCGCACGCGCCTGGATTATCTCGATCGCCAGATGCTCGAACTGGCGCGCCGACGCGAGGCGCTGGACGGCGAGCACCGCGGCATCGACGTCGGCGCGCTGGAAGCCGGTGCCGGTCGGCTGGAACAGGATCACGACGGTCAGCGCACGCAGGTCGATGCACTGGCCGCGACGCTGGACGCGCGCAAGGTCGCGCTGGAGCAGGTGCTCGACGACGAGCGCCAGGCGCAGTCGGCCCAGGATGAAACCCGGCGCGCGCTGCAGGCCGCGCGTGGCCGGCTGGCCTCGCTGGAGGCACTGCAACACGCGGCGCTGGGCCAGGATGAAGGCACCGCGAGCGCCTGGCTGCAGCGCCACGGTCTCGAGCGCGCACCACGCCTGGGCGCCGCGCTGAGCGTCGAACCCGGCTGGGAGCGCGCGGTCGAAACGGTGTTCGGCGGCCTGCTCGAGGGCGTGCTGGTCGAATCGCCGCATGCGCTGGTCGAGGCCCTCGAGGATGCCGGCGACGCCGATCTGGTGCTGCTGGATCCGGCCGCCACGGGGGCGGAGCGGTCCGGCACCCTGGCGGCGCGGGCGACCGGCCCGGATGCCGCGCTGGCGCTGCTGGCCGGCGTGCAGACCGCCGACTCGCTGGCCGAGGCGCGTCGGAAGGCCGCGACCCTGCCGCCCGGCGCGTCGGTGATCACCGCCGCGGGCGAATGGCTGGGCGCGGGATTCGTGCGCATCCGCCGTGCCCAGGGACCACAGGTCGGCATGCTGGCGCGCGAGCGCGAGCTGCGCGCGCTGGGCGCCGAGGCGGTGACGCTGGAAGCGCGCGCCGCTGAACTGACCACGCGGATCGAGACGTTGCGTGGCGCGCGCTTCGAGGCCGAGCGTGCGCGCGACGATGCCCAGCGCGATCTCTACATGGCACATCGCCGCTTGTCCGAACTGGCCGGCCAGCGCCAGAGCCACGCCGGCAAGCTGGAAATGGCGCGCGCGCGCGCCGCCCGGCTCGCTGCCGAACTGGCCGAACTGGCGCCGCAGCTGGCGGCGATCGAGGAGCAGGCGCGTGAAGCGCGGGCGCGCCTGGACACCGCGGTCGGCCTGATGGGCGACCACGAACAGCAGCGGCACGCGCTGGAGTCCGAACGGCGCGCGCTGCTGGAAGCACGCGAGGAGGCGCGGCTGAATGCACGCGACGCCACCGAGCAGGCGCAGCAGCTGGCGCTGACGCTGGAGTCGCGACGCGCGGCCTTGGCCGGGCTGGAGCAGTCGCTGGCCCGCCTGCAGGCGCAGCGCGAGCAGCTGCAGGCGCGCCACACGGAGGTCGTCGAGCAACTCGCGGGAGGCCACGATCCGGGCGCCGGGCTCGAAGCCGAGCGGCAGACCTGCCTCGACCAGCGCCTGCTGGTGGACCGCCAGCTGGTCGAGGCGCGGCGCGCGCTGGAGGACTGCGATGCCGGACTGCGCCAGCTCGAGCAGGATCGCCATGGCTGCGAACTGCGGCTGGTGCAGCTGCGCGAGGCCAACGGCGAGCGGCGTCTCGCCGAGCAGGCCCTGCGCCTGCGTGCCGACCAGCTCACCGCGGCGATCGTCGACGCCGGGCTCGATCTCGATACGCTGCTGGCCGAGCTGCCCGCCGATGCGCTGCCCGAGACCGGCCGCCAGCAGCTGGCCGATCTGGAGCAGAAGATCCGCCGCCTGGAGCCGGTCAACCTGGCCGCGATCCAGGAGCACGCGGAGCAGTCGCAGCGCAAGAACTACCTGGATGCGCAGCTGGCCGATCTCACCAGCGCTCTCGAGACCCTCGAGGGCGCGATCAAGAAGATCGACCGCGAGACGCGGCAGCGCTTCAAGGACACCTTCGATCGCGTCAACAGCGGCCTGCAGGAACTGTTCCCGCGACTGTTCGGCGGTGGCCATGCCTATCTCGAGCTGACCGGCGAGGATCTGCTCGACGCCGGCGTGGCGATCATGGCGCGCCCGCCCGGCAAGCGCGTCAGCAACATCTCGCTGCTGTCCGGCGGCGAGAAGGCGATGACCGCGGTGGCGCTAGTGTTCGCGATCTTCCAGCTCAATCCGGCACCGTTCTGCATCCTCGACGAGGTGGACGCGCCGCTGGACGAGGCCAACATCGGTCGCTTCTCCCGCATGGTGCTGGAGATGAGCGAACGCGTGCAGTTCCTGTTCGTCACCCACAACAAGGGCACCATGGAGGCCGCGCGCCAGCTCTGCGGCGTGACCATGCGCGAGCCCGGCGTGTCGCGGCTGGTGCAGGTGGACCTCGAGGAAGCGGCTAAACTCGCGGGCGCCGCCTGAGCACGGAGAATCGCATGGGCTCCTGGAATGCCGCCATCGGTCTGCCGCTGATCCTGGTCAGCCTGGTCGGCCTGGCGCTGATCTATTTCTTTGGCCGGCCACGCACGCCGGGGCAGGGTCGCCGCATCGCCTTCGGACCGCGTGCTGCCGACGCCCGCGTCGAGCCGACGCTGGATGTGCCGCCCGCGGCGGACGCCGACGACGAGCAGCCCGGGTTCGATGGGATCGACGACGAACTGCAGCGCCTCGGCCAGACGCTGAAGGGCGCGCTCGCGGGCGACGGCGCGCCGCTGCCGGCATCCGCTGCGGCGCCGGATCGCGCCGTGCGCGGCCGTCGTCCGGGCGATCGGCCGATCGAGCGCATCGTGTCGCTGTTCGTCGCCGCGCGCGAGGGACGCAGCTTCCGCGGCACCGACCTGCTGGTGGCGACCGAGAAGGTCGGCCTCGAGCACGGCGACATGGACATCTTCCATCGTCTGGTCGACAACCGCCCCGACCTCGGGCCGGTATTCAGCGTCGCCAACATGGTCAAGCCCGGGCGCTTCGACCTGCGTGCGATCGAGCGCCTGGAGACCGCCGGCCTGGGCTTCTTCATGACCCTGCCGGGGCCGCTGCCGGCGCTGGACGCCTGGGATGCGATGCTGCCCGCCGCGCAGCGCCTGGCCGAACTGCTCGACGGCCTGCTGCTCGACGAGGAGCGCAACGCGCTCGGCCGCCAGCGCATTGCCCACATCCGCGACGAACTGCGCGGCTGGGACCGGCGCCAGGAAGGCGAGGCGGTTCGTTTCGGTCCGCGCTGAGCGCCGCCGCCGCGCGCGACCGCGCATCGCCGCCGGCGCGACCGTCATTGCACAAGGGCCGCGATTGAGTGGGCCTGTACTGTCCAGCCGCCACCGGGACCCGCGGGGAACCGGCATCGGCGGGTCCGCGAGGAGTCGCCCGTGTATCTGCCACCCGCCTTTCGCGAAGAGCGCCTTGAAGTCCTGCATGCCGCCGTGCGCGAGCTGGCCTTTGCCAGCCTGGTGACGCACGGCGCCGAAGGCCTCGACGCCAGCCATATTCCGCTGCACCTGTTGCCGCAGCCGGCGCCGCTGGGCAGCCTGATCGGGCACGTCGCCCGCGCCAACCCGCAGTGGCGACTGGCACAGTCGCCACGGCCGGCGCTGGCGATCTTTCTCGGTCCGCACGCCTACGTCTCGCCCGACTGGTACCCGAACAAGCACGCGACGGGCAAGGACGTGCCCACCTGGAACTACATCGCGGTGCATGCGCACGGCACGCTGGAACTGATCACGGACCCGGGCGAGGTGCGCGCCATGCTCGATCAGCTGACCGCGCAGCACGAGGCCGGACGGCCGCGCCCGTGGAAGGTTGGCGACGCGCCCCCCGATTACATCGACCAGCAGCAGCACCACATCGTCGGCCTGCGCCTGACCCTCGCGCGGCTGGAGGGCAAGTGGAAGCTCAGCCAGAACCGCGCCCCGGCCGATCGCGAGGGCGCACGCGCCGGTCTGGCGGCATCGACCGGCGAGCGCGAACGCGCGGTCGCGGCGGCGATGGCGGAGACTGCCGGCCCCGGCAGCGGGCGCTGATCGAACGTCAGGCGCGATACGCCGCCGCAAGTCCGGTCAGATGCGCGCGCTCGGCCGTGCGCAGGTAGGGCGCCAGCAGCAGCATCACCTGCCGGATGCCGCGCGCCAGCCGTTGCGACTGTTCGTGCGTGGCACCATGGCGCACGGTGTCGAAGTCCAGCCAGAAGGTGGCGATCAGCAGGATGCTCTCCACCAGCGCTTCGATCTCGTCGCCGCTGGCACGCATCGCGCCGCTCTCGACCAGGCCGCGCAGCACCTGGCGCGCGGCGCCGGCGGCGCGTTCCAGCACGCGTCCGAAGCGCAGCCGCAGCGTGCGGTTGCGGGCGAGGATATCGACCAGGTCGCGGTACAGGAACCGGAAGTCCCACATGCACTCGAACACCAGGTGCAGTTGCAGCCAGACGTCCTCGAGATCCGGCAGTCGCCGCTGCGGCGCCGTCAGGGCCTCGTCCATGCGCTGCTCGTAGCGCGCGAACAGCTGCGCGACGATGTCGTCCTTGTTGCGGAAATGGTAGTAAAGGTTGCCGGGGCTGATGCCCAGTTCGTCGGCGATATGGTTGGTGGTGACGTTGGGCTCGCCCGCGATGTTGAACATCGCGAGGCTGGCTTCGAGGATGCGCTCGCGGGTCCGCCCGGCCATGGCGGCGCGACTCAGGCGCCCAGCTTGCGCACCAGTTCGACGTACTTTTTCATCGCCTCGTCGGCGCTGGTGCCCTTGAGCTTGGCCCAGGCCTCGTATTTCGCGGTGCCGACGAAGTCGAAAAATCCCGGCTTGGGGCCGCTGACGTCGCCTTCGGCGCCCTGCTTGTAGAGCGCATAGAGCTTGAGCAGGGTGTCGTTGTCGGGGCGCTCGGCCAGTTTCTTGACGTCATCGGCGGCCTGCGCGAACTGGGTCCTGAGATCGGCCATGACTTGCTGGTGCCTGCGGTGATCGGTGCTTGCGCGAGCTTGTAGCACGCGTCCCCGAGGGGGTCAACGCAGCGCTTGGCCGCATCGTCGAGGCGCATCTATGCTAGCCGCGACGCGCGCCGCGGACGGCACGGCAGGGGAGTGCAGATGAGCTATTTCGTCACCGGGGCCACGGGTTTCATCGGCCGCCACCTGCTCGAGCGGCTGCTGGCGCGCAAGGGCACGATCTACTGCCTGGTACGCAAGGGCTCCGAACGGCGGTTCGAGGCGTTGCGCGAACGGCTGGGTGCCGACTCCGCGCGCCTGGTCGCGGTGCGCGGCGATCTGGGCGCCGCACGGCTCGGCGTCGCGCCGGCGCAGCAGCGCGCGCTCAAGGGCAAGGTGCGGCACCTGTTCCACCTGGCCGCGATCTACGACCTCGCCGGCGCCGCGGAGGCCCAGTACGCCGCCAACGTCGACGGCACGCGCCACATGCTGGAACTTGCCGACGCGGTGGGCGCCGGCTGCGTGCACCACGTCAGTTCGGTCGCGGTCGCAGGCCTGTATCCCGGCGTGTTCCGCGAGGACATGTTCGCCGAAGCCGAGGGCCTCGAGCATCCCTATTTCCGCACCAAGCACGAGGCAGAACGCATCGTTCGCGCCGAGTGCCGGCGGCCGCTGCGCATCTATCGACCCGGCGTGGTGATCGGTCATTCGCGCAGCGGCGAGATCGACAAGATCGACGGGCCCTATTACTTTTTCCGTCTGATCAAGAAACTGCGCGAGACGCTGCCGCCGTGGATGCCGACCGTCGGTCTCGAGGGCGGACGTCTCAACATGGTGCCGGTGGACTGGGTGGCGTCCGCGCTCGACCACATCGCGCACAAGCCGAAACTCGACGGCCACACCTTCCACCTGACCGATCCGGCGCCGCGGCGCATCGGCGAGGTGCTCAACCTGTTCGCCCGCGCCGGGCACGCGCCGCAGATGAGCATGCGGCTGGATGCGCGCATGTTCGGCTTCATTCCCGGATCGCTGCGCGCGGCGCTGGGCAATCTGCCGCCGGTGCGGCGCATGGCGCGCGCCCTGTTGCGCGATCTCGGCATTCCCGCCGAGGTGCTGCGCTTCGTCAACTACCCGACACGCTTCGATTGCCGCGAAACCGAGCGCGCGCTGAAGGGCTCGGGCATCGTGCTGCCGAAGCTCGACGACTATGCCTGGCGGCTGTGGGACTACTGGGAGCGCCATCTCGATCCCGACCTGTTCGTCGACCACTCGCTGGCCGGCAAGGTCAGGGATCGCGTGGTGCTGATCAGCGGCGGCTCGTCGGGCATCGGCAAGGCGGTGGCGCTCAAGGTCGCCGGCGCGGGTGCGCGGGTGGTGATCTGTGCGCGCGGCGAGGACGAACTGGCGGCGACGAAGCAGGCGATCGAGGGCGCCGGCGGCCGCTGCTGGACGTACCGGGTGGATCTGGCCGATCAGGCGGCCGCGGACGCCTTCATCCGGCAGGTGCTGGCCGAGCACGGCCGGGTCGACGTGCTGATCAACAACGCCGGGCGCTCGATCCGGCGCTCGATCGCGCTCAGCTACGAGCGCTTCCACGACTTCGAGCGCACCATGCAGCTGAATTATTTCGGCGCGCTGCGGTTGATCATGGGTGTGCTGCCGAGCATGGCCGCGCGCCACGGCGGCCATATCGTCAACATCTCCTCGATCGGCGTGCTGACCAATTCGCCGCGATTCTCGGCCTATGTCGCCTCCAAGGCGGCGCTGGATGCCTTCTCGCGCTGCGCGCAAGCCGAGTTCTCCGACCAGGGTGTCAGCTTCACCACCATCAACATGCCGCTGGTGAAGACGCCGATGATCGCGCCGACCAAGATCTACGAATCGGTGCCGACGTTGACGCCCGAGGAGGCCGCCGAGATGGTGGTGCAGGCAATCATCGAGCGTCCGGTACGGGTGGCGACGCGATTGGGCACTTTCGCGCAGATTCTCTACGCACTGGCGCCGCGGGCCTACGAGATCATCATCAACTCGGCGTTCCGCCTGTTCCCCGACTCGCCGGCCGCCAAGGGCATCAAGGGCATGCGCGAAGCGCTGGCCCAGCCGCCGACCAGCGAGCAGATCGCGTTCGCCGCGCTGATGCGCGGGGTGCACTGGTAGCTGCCGGATCCGGCGGCTGGCGCAGGGTGCCGGAGAAAAAGGCCCGCCGGTCGAGTGGCAGGGGAGGGATCTGCCAGCACGGGATGACCGACGGGCCTCGTGAAGCGTGTGCCCGGGAGGCGGAGGGCAGGGCTTGCTCGGCGATTACTTGCGGCTGGACCTGGGCCTGGGCTTCGGCTTGGCCTTGGCAATCTGCGCCGCCTCGAGTGCCGCCAGATCGTCCTGGGGTTTGCGACTCCTGGCCTGGCCGCTGGCCTTGGGCGCCGCTCCATTGAGCTGGTGCACCGCGCGGGCCAGTTGCTCGACGCGTGCAGCGAGCGCATCCATGTCCTGACGGCCGGGCACGCCCAGGCGCGACAGCGAACGCGAGACGCGATCCTCGAACACCTTTTCCAGACGATCCCAGGTGTCGGTGGCGCGCTGCCGAGCGGCACCGACACTCGACTCGACGGCACCACGCACCTCGTGCACCTTGCTGTCGGTGAATCGGCGCGTCTTCTGCTCGATCGCGCTGCCTTCCTTGACCAGGGTGTCGAACAGCTTGCCGCCCTCGGCCTGCGCCTTGGCGAACGCGCCCAGTCCGGCCAGCCAGATCTGTTGCGCGGATTCCATGATGCCCTTGCCCAGCGCCTGGGCCTGCACGGCGCCGGCCTTGGTCTGCGATTTCAGTTTCGGCTTGCTGCTCATCGGGAGTTCCTCGTCGGAGTTCGCTTACCGTAGACGCGCCGTCTAGAGCCTTCACACTACCGATCGATCCGGCGATCGGGCGAGTGCTGCCGCGGGCGGTCGCACCGCCTGCTTGAGTCGCAGCCCGCCGGGCATGGACTGCCGCTTTTCTTGCGCCTGGATCGCGTCGGTGTTAAAGGTCGGTCGCCCGCACGGGCGCACGGGGGGCCGTGATGGTTTTCAATTCGCTCGCCTTCATGGCGTTTTTCATCGTGGTGCTCGCACTGCATGCAATGCCGTTCGGCTGGACCACGAAAAAGGTCAATCTGCTGATCGCGAGCTACCTGTTTTACGCCGCCTGGAATCCACCCTTCGTGATCCTGCTGTGGATCTCGACGCTGGTCGACTGGTTCGCTGCGCAGAAGCTGGTACACGCCGAAAGGCCGCTGGTGCGACGGGCGTGGATGCTGCTCTCGGTGGTGGCCAATCTCGGCATGCTGGGCTATTTCAAATACGGCCACTTCCTGCTCGACAATTTCAGCGCGCTGATGGCGGATATCGGTGCGCATTACACGCCGCCGGCATGGGACATCGTGCTGCCGGTCGGCATCTCGTTCTACACCTTCGCCACCCTTTCCTACACCCTGGACGTGTATTTGCGGCGCGCCTTGCCGGCGCGCAAGTTCCTCGACTACGCGCTGTTCGTCACCTTCTTTCCGCACCTGGTGGCCGGGCCGATCATGCGGCCCACCGAACTGGTGCCGCAGTTTGAGCAGCCGCGACGGGCCAGTCGCCGGCAGCTGCAGTACGGCCTGGTGCTGATGACGCTCGGCCTGTTCCAGAAGGTGGTGCTGGCCGACAGTTTCCTGGCCAAGGCGGTCGATCCGGTCTACAACGGCAGCCAGGCGCTGGGCGCGCTGGATGCCTGGATCGGCACGCTGGCTTTCAGCGGGCAGATCTTCTGCGATTTTGCCGGCTATTCGACCATCGCCATCGGCGTGGCGATGTGCCTTGGTTTCGCGATGCCGGACAATTTCCGATTTCCCTACGCGGCGATAGGTTTTTCGGACTTCTGGCGGCGCTGGCACATCACGCTGTCGTCGTGGCTGCGCGATTATCTTTACATCCCGCTGGGCGGCAACCGCCACGGCCCGGCGCGCACCTATGCCGCATTGATGGGGACCATGCTGCTGGGTGGCCTCTGGCATGGCGCCAGCTGGACCTTTGTGGCGTGGGGCGGTCTTCATGGCCTGTACCTTTCGGCCGAGCGCCTGCTGCGCGCGCACTTCGCCGGCTACCGGCCGGGCCCGGTCGCGCTGGGGGCGTTGGGCTTGCTGACCTGGATGCTGGTCAACGTGACCTGGGTGTTCTTCCGCGCGCACAGCTTCGGCAAGGCCTGGAGCGTGCTGCGCGGGATGGCAGGCGCCAATGCGGCGGCGACACCGATCCTGCCGACGATGCTCGTCACCAGCACGCTGCTGATCGTCGCCGGCATCGTGACGGCGCACTGGGTGATGCGCCGGCGCACGCTGGAATCGATGCTCCACGGCGTCCCCGCGGCGCCGCTCGCGGCAGCGATCGGGGTCATGGCTTTCCTCGTGGTCATCGCACAGGGGAACGGCAGTGCGTTCATCTACTTCCAGTTCTGAGGGTGGTGCAGCGGATGGCGGCGCGGGGCGGCCGGGCTTCGTGCGGTTGACGGCTTCCGACCGCCCCGGTGTGGCCCAACCGGTGCCCGAGCGCGACATCCCCGAACGATCCTGGGGTCGCATCTGGCTCGGTGCGCTGACCCTGGCTCTGGTGCTGACCGGAGCGTGGGAATGGCATTGGCGCGCCTTCGGCGTCACCCCC
This sequence comes from Lysobacteraceae bacterium, assembly GCA_028870665.1. GTDB lineage: Bacteria > Pseudomonadota > Gammaproteobacteria > Xanthomonadales > Rhodanobacteraceae > Metallibacterium. The sequence goes on along the minus strand of JAGWPB010000022.1, from coordinate 15,251 downwards.
AGCTACATGAACAGCAATGGCGAATGGGCGCAGCAGCGCCGGCGCATCGACAACGGCGAAGGCAACGCGCTGGTGCTGATCGGCTCGTCGCGCACGCTGTTCGACATCCAGTTGCCGGTCTGGCAGCGGCTCACCGGTGAGCGGCCGATCCAGCTGGCGCTGGAGGGCACCTCCGCGCTGCCGGTGCTGGAGGATCTGGCCGCCGACCCGAAGTTCACCGGGCGGTTGCTGGTGGGCGTCACCTCGTCGCTGTTTTTCACCGGCTTCGCCTATCGTGCCGACGCGATCCGCGACGCCCGCCGGGAAAGCCCGTCGCAGCGGATCAGCAACTGGCTGTCGATGCACCTGTTCGAGCCGTACGTGGCATTCGACGACTCCGACTTCGCGCTGGAGACCGTGCTTGCGCGACAGCCGTGGCCGGTGCGCGCGGGCACCCATCCGCGCATCAGTGTGCGCAAGCTGTCCAACTCGGATGCCGACCGCAACACGCACATGTGGTCGAAGCTGGTGACCGACCCCGCTTACCGCGCGCTGGCGCGGCGGATCTGGTCGCAGCAGTTCACGGGTCCACCGCCGCCGGGGTTCGAGACGCCGGCCAAGGCGTCCGCCATCGCGCAGGCGCAGATCGAGCGCGCCGTGGCTGCCGTCAGGATGCTGCGTGCGCGGGGCGTGAAGGTGGTCTTCCTGCGCGCGCCGGTGATCGGCCCCTACTACACCTTCGAGGAGCGCATCGCGCCGCGCGCGAAGACGTGGGATGTGCTGCTCCAGCGCACCGGCGAACCGGGTATCGCGTTCACCGACTACCCGCAGCTGCAGGGCTACGAGCAGCCGGAGTGGTCACACCTTTCCGCGCCTGCGGCCCGGCGATTTACCGCCGCCCTGGTGCCGATCGTCGAGGCGGCCTTGCGGAGCCCGGCGGCGCGGGGCTCGCCGCCCGTGCACCGGGCCGGTGCGACAGTGCCGCGGGATGCCGGCGACGCGGGCTTCTAGGGAACCTCGGAACCAGTCCATCCTGGACTTGTTCAGAGGGCGCTCCGGCACCGGTCCGGCCTCGGCTACGCCGCATCAGGCACATGCGTGATCGATGCGCGGCAAGCCGTCCATGGCTTGAGGACGATCTGAACTTGTTCAGACCTTCCCCAGGGAATCCGCGCACTTGCGGGCTCGGGGCGGGGTAACCCATCCACGGCTCGAGGACGGTCCGGGCACGCGCGAGCCCTGCACGGCGCGCACAGGCACGTCACCGCGATGATCCCGCCGCCAACGATCCGGCTCTCGCGTCCCTCCACCTGGCGGCGATTGCGAGCACGCCCGATGCTCAGTTCAAGACCAGCTCGCGCGCCTCGCGCCAGGGCAGCGCGGTGTCCCAGCGACCTGGGCGGCCTGCGCGGGCGACGAGCGTGGCCGCACGGCCGAGGAATTCGTGCCGCGGCAGTTCGATCGCGCCCATGCGCAGTAGATGCGGGTTGGCGACCTGGGCGTCGAGCAGCGGCCAGCCCCAGCGGTCCAGCAGGCGCACCGCGCACAGCAGTGCCGCGCGCGAGCCGCCGCTGGCGGCGCTGAACATGGACTCGCCGGCGAACAGGTCGCCGGTCGCGACGCCGTACAGCCCACCGACCAGCCGCGTGTCGTCCCAGACCTCGAACGAATGCGCGTGACCGAGCTCGTGCAGCAGTCGATAGGCCGCGTGCATGGCCGGCGTGATCCAGGTGCCGGCGGCGTCTGCACGAGATGCCGCGCAGGCGCCGATGACGCGTTCAAAGGCGGTGTCGATGCTCAGCGTCCAGCTGCCGCGGCGCAGGCTGCGGATCAGCCGCTGCGGCACATGCAGCGCGTCGGTGCGAAACACGCAGCGCGGATCGGGTGACCACCACAGGATCGGGTCGCCCGCGCCGAACCACGGAAAGATGCCGCGCCGATAGGCCGCGAGCAGACGTTGCGGCGACAGGTCGCCGCCCACCGCCAGCAACCCGTCGGGCTCGCGCAAGGCGTGTTCGGGCGGCGGAAAGTCCAGCCGCAGCGGGTCGAGCAGAACGGGCTGTCTCAGCATCGGGCGTAGGGCGTGTGGGCGCCGAGTTCGCGTCGGTAGTCCTCCAGCATCGCCGCTTCCTCGGCCAGGGCCGCGGCCGCCGCGGCGCGGAAGCCGGCATGCGCCAGATGATGCCGCGAGTAGGTGCGTGCCGGCAGGAAGCCGCGCGCCAGCTTGTGCTCGCCCTGCGCGCCCGGCTCGAAGCGATCGAGGCCGGCACGGATGCAATGTTCGATGCCCTGGTAGTAGCAGAGTTCGAAATGCAGGCCGGGCAGGGCCTCCTCGCTGCCCCAGTAGCGGCCATACAGCGTCGTCCTCGAACTCAGGCACAAGGCCATGGCCACGATGCGTTCGCCGCGTCGGGCCAGCGCCGCCCAGGTCTGCGCGCCCAGCGTCGTGCCCAGGTGCCGGAAGAATGCCTCGCTGAGCGCGGGGTGATTGCCCTTTTCCTCGAATGTCGCGAAGTAGAGCCGGTGCACCGCGGCCCACTCATCGGCGTCGAGGTCGGCACCGCGGCGCCATTCGATCGCGAGTCCGGCGCGCTGCAATGCCGCGCGTTCGCCGCGGATGTTCTTGCGCTTCTTGTGATTGAGCGCGGCGAGGAAATCGGCGAAGTCGCGATAGCCCGCATTGGCCCAGTGGAACTGCCAGTCGAAGCGCGGCAGCCAGTCGGCGTCGAATGCGCGGCACTCGTCCTCGGCGACGAAGTTGACATGCGCCGAGGCAAGGCCGAGGCGTCGCGTTTCCGCGACCAGCGCGGCGACCAGGCGTTCGCGGATCGCCGCCGAACCGGCGGCGCTGCCGGCCAGCAGGCGCGGCCCGGTTACCGGCGTGTACGGGATCGCCGCCAGCAGCTTGGGATAGTAGCGCCCGCCGGCGCGCTCCCAGGCCTGCGCCCAGGCGTGATCGAAGACGAACTCGCCGTGCGAATTGCCCTTCAGATACAGCGGCGCGGCGCCGATCAGCGCGCCGTCGTCGTACAACGCCAAGTGATGCGGCTGCCAGCCCCACTCGGGGCGGATGCAGCCGTGGCGCTCCAGACCGGCGAGGAACGCATGGTCGAGGAAGGGGTTGTCGTCCGCGCGCAGCGCGTTCCAGGCCGTCGCATCGATCGCGTCGAGGGCGGGGTGGAAGCGGGCGCTGATCATGGCCTCAGCATCGGCGGCCGCGCGTGCAGGGAACGCGAGGCCGGCGCCGGCTCACGCCAGGCCGTCGAGATATTTTTCGGCGTCGAGTGCTGCCATGCAGCCGAATCCGGCCGAGGTCACCGCCTGGCGATAGACCTGGTCGGCGACGTCGCCGGCGGCGAACACGCCGGGGACGCTGGTCGCGGTGGCGTTGCCGGCCAGCCCGGTGCGGATCCTGATGTAACCGTTGTGCATCTCGAGCTGGCCTTCGAACAGGCTTGTGTTGGGCGTGTGACCGATGGCGACGAACACCCCGGTCGCGGCAACCTCGCGCATGCTGCCGTCACGGGTGCTCTTCAGGCGCAGGCCGGTGACGCCGCTGGCATCGCCCAGCACTTCGTCGACGGTGTGGTTCCAGAGGATCTCGATCTTGCCGGCGCGCTGCTTCTCGAACAGCTTGTCCTGCATGATCTTCTCGGCGCGCAGGCTGTCGCGTCGGTGCACCAGGGTGACCTTGCGGCCGATGTTGGCCAGATACAGCGCCTCCTCGACCGCGGTGTTGCCGCCGCCCAGCACGGCGATGTCCTGGTCGCGGTAGAAGAAGCCGTCACAGGTGGCGCAGGCCGACACGCCCTTGCCCTTGTAAGCCTCCTCGGACGGGATGCCCAGGTACTTGGCGCTGGCGCCGGTGGCGATGATCAGCGCGTCGCAGGTGTACTCGCCGCTGTCGCCGACGAGCCGGAACGGTCGCGTGCCGAGGTCGGCGCTGTGGATATGGTCGAACACGATCTCGGTATCGAAGCGCTGCGCATGGCGCAGCATGCGCTCCATCAGTTCCGGCCCCTGCACGCCGGCGTCGTCGCCGGGCCAGTTGTCGACGTCGGTGGTGGTGGTCAGCTGGCCGCCCTGCTGCAGGCCGGTGATCAGCAGCGGCTTGAGGTTGGCGCGCGCGGCATACACCGCGGCGCTGTAGCCGGCGGGGCCGGAGCCGAGGATCACGAGGCGGCGGTGTCGGGAAGTGCTCATGTATAATTCCGTGCTGATGCGGCAGGGTTCGGGCCGCGCTTCCGATGCGCCGGGCGCATGCGTGCGGGACGGGTGCCGGTGACGCCGGCGTGACCTGCCTGCAGGATGGGGAAGCGCCGGCCGCGAATCAAGCCGGCGTCATTTTCCTGCACGGCGCCGCCACCCGCGGCGCCATCGCGCAATGCACAAGGACTCCCACGCCATGCGTATCGGTATTCCGTCGGAAACCAAGACTCTCGAGGGCCGCGTTGCCCTGGTGCCTGCCGCCTGCGCCGATCTGGTGCGGCGCGGCCACGAGGTCTATCTCCAGTCCGGCGCCGGACAGAAGAGCTGCTTCAAGGACGAGGAATATACGCGCGTCGGCGTGCATGTCGTCGCCGATGCCGCCGCCCTGTACGCGGCGGCCGAGCTGATCGTCAAGGTCAAGGAGCCGATCGCGGGCGATCTCGCACTGCTGCAGAAGCAGCACCTGCTGTTCTGCTATCTGCATCTGGCGCCGGAGCCTGAACTGACCCGGCGACTGCTGGCGATCGGCCTGACCGGCGTCGCCTTCGAGTCGGTCGAGGAGGCCGATGGCGGCCTGCCGCTGCTGGCGCCGATGTCGATCATCGCCGGCCGCATCGCGGTGCAGATCGGCACCCATCTGCTGCACCAGCCGGCCGGCGGCAAGGGCAAGCTGCTGGGAGGCCTGCCTTCCACCGAGCGCGGCAAGGTGGTGGTACTGGGCGCGGGTGCGGCGGGCGGCAATTCCGCGGCGCTGGCCGCGGCCGGCGGCGCCAACGTGGTGGTGTTCGACAAGCGCCCGGATCGTCTCGCGCAGATGATGGCGCTGGGCAGCAACGTCACCGCGCTGTATCCCTACGAGGAATACGTGGCGCGTGAGGTGCGCGACGCGGATCTGGTGATCGGCGCGGTGCTGATCCCCAGCGCCAAGGCGCCGCACGTGGTCACTCGCGCGATGGTGACGTCGATGGAGAAGGGCAGCGTGATGGTCGACATCTCGATCGACCAGGGCGGCTGCTTCGAGACCTCGAAGCCGACCACGTACGCCGATCCGACCTACATCGTCGACGGTGTCACCCACTTCGCGGTGACCAACATGCCGGGCGCGGTGCCGCAGACCTCGTCGCAGGCGATCTCGGCGGCGATCCTGCCCTACGTGCAGCGACTGGCCGCCGGCAAGTCCTGGCGCGAGCACGAGCCGCTGCGTCGCGGCATCAACGTCGAGGCCGGCGCGATCGTGCATCCGGCGCTCAAGGGCCTGGTGTAAGCTCCCGGCGCCGAAGCTGGGGACGGGCGCGCGGGTGGCGAAAGCGGACAGCGGGATCAGAAAGGCCTTCGCGGCGGGGCTCAGCGACGAGCTGAAGCGCCTGCTGCGCGAGGCCGGCGTGCTGCTGCTGCTGCCGGTCGCGCTGTACCTGTTCGTCTGCCTCGCCTCCTACAGCTCCCAGGATCCCGGCTGGTCGCACGCCGGCCCCGAACTGCCGGTGCACAATTTCGGCGGCCACATCGGCGCGTTCATCGCCGATCTGCTGCTCGGTTTCTGCGGTGGCCTGGCTTATGCGTTTCCGCTGCTGCTGGCGGCGCTGGCCTGGCGCGTGCTGCGCGGTGGCGGCTCGCCGCGCTCGCCGCTGGAGCCGACTTTGCGGCTGCTCGGGTTTGTCGCCTTTCTGGTCGCCGGCAGCGCGCTGGCGTTCCTGCACTTGGGCAGCGCCCCCGGCCTGCCCGCCGGGCCGGGCGGCATCCTCGGCCAGCAATCCGGCGAGCTGCTGATGCGCGGCTTCGGGTTCCTCGGCGCCAGCCTGCTGCTGCTGGCGGTGTTTCTGGTCGGCATCACGCTGGCCACCGGCTTGTCCTGGTTCGCACTGATGGATCTGACCGGCCGCGTGGCAATGCGCGTCGCGGCGTGGGCCCGGACGCGCATGAAGCGCACGCCCGAACTGCTCGCCGCGCATGCCGCGCGCGCCGAGCGCACCGAGGTACGCAAGGCCGACAGCGTGCGCCAGGCACGTCGCGAACCGGTGCGCATCGAAACACCCGCGCCGGTGATCGAGAAGAGCGAACGCGCGGCGCGCGAGAACCAGATCCCGCTGTTCGCCGGCGCCGCCGCCGAAGGTGACCTGCCACCGCTGTCACTGCTCGACGAACCCAAGCCGCAGATCCGCAAGGGCTATTCGGACGAGGCGCTCGAGGCGCTGTCGCGCCAGGTGGTGCTCAAGCTCAAGGACTTCCGCATCGAGGCCAGCAACGTCGGCGTCTATCCCGGCCCGGTGGTCACCCGTTTCGAGCTGGAGCCGGCGCCGGGCGTGCGCGGCAGCCAGATCTCCAGCCTCGACAAGGACATCGCGCGCGGGCTGTCGGTGGTCAGCGTGCGCGTGGTCGACGTCATTCCGGGCAAGAGCGTGATCGGCATCGAGATTCCCAACGCGTACCGCGAGATCGTCTATCTGTCGGAGATCCTGCGCTCCAAGGAGTACGACGCGCTGAAGTCGCCGCTGGCGCTGGCGCTGGGCAAGGACATCGGTGGCCGGCCGACCGTGGTCGACCTGGCCAAGATGCCGCATCTGCTGGTCGCCGGCACCACCGGTTCGGGCAAGTCGGTGGCGCTCAACGCGATGGTGCTGAGTCTGCTGTACAAGGCCCGCGCCGCCGATGTGCGCATGATCATGATCGACCCGAAGATGCTGGAGCTGTCGGTCTACCAGGGCATCCCGCACCTGCTGGCGCCGGTGGTCACCGACATGAAGGAGGCCGCCAACGCGCTGCGCTGGTGCGTCGCCGAGATGGAGCGCCGCTACCGGCTGATGGCCGCGGTCGGCGTGCGCAACCTCGCCGGATTCAACAAGAAGGTGCGCGACGCCGAAGCCTCCCGCCAGCCGTTGCTCGACCCGCTGTTCCGCCCCGACGGCTCGCAGCCCGGTCCGGCGCCGCCGCTGCAGCCGCTGTACCACATCGTCGTGTTCATCGACGAGTTCGCCGACATGATGATGATCGTCGGCAAGAAGGTCGAGGAACTCATCGCGCGACTGGCGCAGAAGGCGCGCGCCGCCGGCGTGCACCTGGTGCTGGCGACGCAGCGGCCCTCGGTGGACGTGATCACCGGCCTGATCAAGGCCAATATTCCCACCCGTATCGCCTTTCAGGTGTCGAGCAAGATCGACTCGCGCACGATCCTCGACCAGTCCGGCGCGGAGACCCTGCTCGGTCACGGCGACATGCTCTATCTGCCGCCGGGCACGGCGACGCCGGAGCGCGTGCACGGCGCCTTCGTCGATGACCACGAGGTGCATCGCGTGGTCGACTGGCTGCGCACGCAGGGTCGCCCCGAATACCTCCAGGGCGTGCTCGAGGACGTGCAGGCGCTGGGTGACGGCAAGGTGATCGGCGAGTCGGGGCTGCCCGAGGACGCCGAGGGCGACGGCGGCAGCGACGATGCGCTCTACGACATGGCCGTGCGCATCGTCACCGAAAGCCGGCGCGCCTCGATCTCGGGTGTGCAGCGGCGGCTGAAGATCGGCTACAACCGCGCCGCGCGCCTGATCGAGCTGATGGAGCAGCAGGGCATCGTCAGCGGGCCGGAGCACAACGGCAACCGCAGCGTGCTGGCGCCGCCGCCACCCAACGCCTGAACCGCCGGCCGCGGGTTCAGCGCGCTGCCACCGCGTTGACCCTACAATCGGCCTCCCGGTACTCACCTCGATGTTTCGCCATGCGCGTCGCTCTTCTGCTCCTTGCCGCCCTGTTGCTGGCGCCGGTCGTGCACGCGGACGACAGTGCGCGCGCCCGGCTGGATGCCTTCGCACACGATCTGAAATCGATCAGCGGCGACTTCACGCAGACCACCGTTGACGCCAACGGCCGCAAGGCCCAGACCGCACAGGGCACGCTGGCGCTGCAGGCACCGCGACTGTTCCGCTGGCAGGTCAGCTCGCCCTACCGGCAGCTGATCGTCGCCGACGGCAAGCGCGTCTGGCTGTACGACCCCGAGCTGCAGCAGGTCACCGTGCACGCGCAGGGCGCTGCCGAGGCGCACAGCCCGCTGACCGTGCTCACCGACATCGGCGAGCTGGACCGCCGATTCAAGGTCACCGAGCTGGGCACGCGCGACGGGCTGGCCTGGCTGAAGCTGACCCCCACGGCGGCAAACCCGGACTTCAAGGCCGCTGAACTGGGCTTCGGCCCGCAGGGGCTGGCGCGCATGGTATTCACCGACCAGCTGGACAACCGGACCGAAATCGCCTTTTCCGGCTGGCGACGCAATATCGCGTTGCCGGCGGGCGAGTTTCGCTTCACGCCGCCGCCCGGCGCCGACGTGATCGGCGATGCCGTGCCCGCGGCCGAGGTCTATCCGCTCAAGAACTGAGACGCGCACGGGTATCATCGACCGATGCCCCGCCGCCCGCTGCCCGCTGCATCCTTGCTGCCCGAGCCCGAGGCGCTGAAGCCGCTGGCCGAGCGCATGCGTCCGCGCAGCCTCGATGCCATCGTCGGCCAGCCGCGCCTGCTGGCGCCGGACGCGCCGCTGCGGCGCGCGCTGGAATCGGGACACGTGCACTCGATGGTGCTGTGGGGGCCGCCGGGTTGCGGCAAGACCACGCTGGCCCGGCTGGTGGCGCACTACATCGATGCCGAGTTCTTCGCGCTGTCGGCGGTGCTGTCGGGACTTCCGGACGTGCGCGTCGCGCTGGCCGAAGCCGAGGCGCGTTTTGCCCAGGGCCGGCGCAGCGTGCTGTTCGTCGACGAGGTGCACCGCTTCAACAAGGCCCAGCAGGACGCCTTCCTGCCGCATATCGAAAAGGGCGTGATCGTGTTCATCGGCGCCACCACCGAGAACCCGTCCTTCGAGCTGAACTCGGCGCTGCTCTCGCGCTGCCGCGTGCATGTGATGGACGCCGTCGGCGCCGAGGACATCGTGATCGCGCTGGAGCGCGCGCTGGCCGACGCCGTGCACGGCCTGGGCGGGCAGGGTCTGGTCGTCGAGGCCGATGCGCTGGCACTGATCGCAAAGGCCGCCGACGGCGATGTGCGGCGCGCGCTGACCCTGCTGGAGATCGCCGCCGAGCTGGCCGCGGACGGGCGCATCGGCGAGGCGACGCTGGCGCAGGTGCTGGCCGATCGCACGCGCCGCTTCGACAAGCGCGGCGAGCAGTTCTACGACCAGATCTCGGCGCTGCACAAGTCGGTGCGCAGCTCCGACCCCGACGCTGCGCTGTACTGGCTGGCACGCATGCTCGACGGCGGCTGCGATCCGCTGTACCTGGCGCGGCGCATGGTGCGCATGGCGGTCGAGGACATCGGACTGGCCGATCCACGCGCCTGGCGCATGGCGCTGGACGCCTGGGATACCTACGAGCGCCTCGGCAGCCCGGAAGGCGAATTGGGCCTGGCCGAATTGATCGTCTATCTCGCGATCGCGCCCAAGAGCAACGCCGTCTACCGCGCCTTCGGCAATGTGCGGCACGTGATCGGCGACACCGGGACCCTGGACGTGCCGATGCACCTGCGCAATGCGCCGACCCGGCTGATGAAGGAACTCGGCTACAGCAAGGGCTACCAGTACGACCACGATCTCGAAGGCGGCGTGGCGCTGGATCAGCAGTGCCTGCCGGACACGCTGGCCGGAACCGAGTTTTATGCGCCGACCGCGCGCGGACTCGAGGGCAAGATCAAGGACAAGCTCGATGCGCTGCGCGCCGCCCGTCGCGCCGCACGCAAGGGTGCCGACCCATGAAGGGACGGCTGGCGCTGCTGCCGCGCACGGTCTGGCTGCTGGGCCTGATCAGCCTGTTCAACGACACCGCCAGCGACATGATCTATCCGCTGGTGCCCTTGTACCTGGTATCGGTGCTGATGGCCGGCCCGCGCGCGCTGGGCTTGATCGAGGGCATCGCCGAGGCGGTCAGCAGCCTGGTCAAGCTGGCGGCCGGCGTGTTTGCCGATCGCATGCACCGCATGCGCGGCTGGGTGATCGGCGGCTACACGCTGGCCGGCATTGCGCGGCCGCTGATCGGCATCACCACCAGTTGGGTCGGTGTGCTGGCCTGCCGGTTTGCCGACCGCGTCGGCAAGGGCCTGCGCTCGGCGCCGCGCGACGCGCTGATCAGCGCCAGCGTCGCGCCGTCCGAGCGCGGCCTGGCGTTCGGACTGCATCGGGCGATGGACAACCTCGGCGCGGTGGCCGGCCCGCTGGCGGCAGCGGCCCTGCTGGCCGCCGGCATCGGCCTGCGTTCGATCTTCCTGCTGGCGGCGGTCCCGGCCGTGATCGTGTTCGCGCTGGTGCTGACGGTGCCGGAGCCGGCGCGCGATCCGCAGCTCAAGCCGATCCCGTTTCGCTGGAGCCTGGCCGGGCTGCCGCCGCGCTACTCGCGCTACCTCGCGGTGCTGGCGCTGTTCACGCTGGGCAATTCGTCGAACATGTTCCTGTTGCTGCGCGCGCGCCAGCTGGGTCTGAGCGAACTGCAGGTACCGCTGCTGTGGGCGCTGATGTCGGGCTTCGCGGCGCTGTTCTCGACCCCGCTGTCGGGCCTCTCCGACCGCGTCGGCCGCACCCGGCTGATCGTCGGCGGCTGGGTGCTCTACGCGGTGTTCTACCTGATCCTCGGCCTGCTGCCGCCGCATCCGCTGCTGCTGTGGCCGATGTTCGCCGGCTACGGCGTGTTCCTGGCCGCGACCGAAGGCGCCGAGAAGGCGCTGGTCGCCGATCTGGTGCCGGGCGAGCGGGCCGGTACCGCCTTCGGCTGGTACAACCTGGTCGTCGGCCTGATGCTGCTGCCGGCCTCGGCGCTGTTCGGCTGGTTGTGGCAGGGGACAACGCCGTTCGCGGCCTTCGCGTTCGGCGCCGGCTGCGCCCTGACCGCCGCGCTGCTGCTGGCCGTGTGGGTGCGCCCGGGGTCACCGGCGCCGGCTTGAGCGTTTGCACCGTCGCGCGCCGCACCGCGATAATCGCGGTGCAACGGCTTTCTGTCCGCGAAAGACGCAAAGAACGCAAAGGTTTGGGTTCAACAATCTTCGTGATCTGCGGCAAGTCACTGGCAGCATTCGCGTTCGCTCCGGATCCAGTCCTGGACAGGCTCTGCGCGCTCGCTGACGCGAGCTAGACTCGGTGCGAACGGAGAACCATTGGCCTGGCTGACGGACTTCGACGTGGGCCAGGAAAACTTTTGCGATCTTTGCGTCCTTCGCGGACCCCACCGATGGAGATTCCATGATCGATCCACTGCTGCTGCGCACGCAGCTCGAGGCCACCGCCGCGCAGCTCGCGCGGCGCGGCTTTGCGCTCGATACCGTCGCGCTGGCCGCGCTCGAAGCCGAGCGCAAGCAGGTGCAGACCGCGACGCAGGAACTGCAGAACCTGCGCAACACGCGCTCCAAGGCCATCGGCCAAGCCAAGGCCAAGAGCGAGGACACCACGGCGTTGATGGCGGAAGTGGCTGGCCTGGGCGACCGCCTCAAGGCCGACGAACAGCGGCTCGGCGAGATCCAGAGCCGGCTCGCCGAGATCGCGCTGCGCGTGCCGAACCTGCCCGACGCGTCGGCTCCCGAAGGCAGGGACGAAACCGAAAACGTCGAGCAGCGCCGCTGGGGTACGCCGCGCGTGTTCGATTTTCCGGTGCGCGACCACGTCGAGCTGGGCGTGCACGATGGCGGACTGGATAGTGAGGCTGGCGCACGATTGTCCGGCACGCGCTTCACCGTGCTGCGCGGCGGCGTCGCACGCCTGCACCGCGCGCTGGCGCAGTTCATGCTCGACCTGCACACCACCGAGCACGGTTACACCGAGTGCAATGTGCCGCTGCTGGTCAACCCCGAGGTGATGCAGGGCACCGGGCAGTTGCCCAAGTTCGAAGAGGACTTGTTCGCCACCCAGGTTGGCGACACGCGGCGCTATCTGATTCCCACCGCCGAAGTCGCGCTGACCAACCTGGTGCGCGAGTCGATTCTCGAGGCCGCTGCCCTGCCGCTGCGCATGACCGCGCACACGCTGTGTTTCCGCGCCGAGGCCGGCAGCGGCGGGCGCGACCTGCGCGGCATGATCCGCCAGCACCAGTTCGAGAAGGTCGAACTCGTCAGCGTCGTCCGGCCGGTCGACAGCGCCGCCGAGCACGAGCGCATGACGCGCTGCGCCGAAGTGGTGCTGGAGCAACTTGGGTTGCCCTATCGGCGCCTGCTGCTTTGCACGGGCGACATGGGTTTTGCGGCGGCGAAAACCTACGATCTGGAAGTGTGGCTGCCCTCGCAGAATACCTACCGCGAGATCAGCTCGTGCTCCGACTGCACCGACTTCCAGGCGCGGCGCATGCAGGCACGCTGGCGCAATACCGACAGCGGCAAGCCCGAACTCGTGCATACGCTCAACGGTTCCGGCGTCGCCGTCGGTCGCGCCCTCGTTGCCGTGATGGAGAACTACCAGAACGCCGACGGCAGCATCACCGTGCCCGAGGTCCTGCGGCCCTACATGGGCGGAGCCGAGCGCATCGGCTGACCGCGCGCAGCAGCGTTTTTTGCGATGATGGTCTTGCAGCGCACGGAGAGGTGGCCGAGCGGTTTAAGGCAGCAGTCTTGAAAACTGCCGTGGGCTCACGCCCACCGAGGGTTCGAATCCCTCCCTCTCCGCCAATTCGATGAAGGCGAGGGCCGCGGTCTCGCGGGGATTTGCAGGAGCGACCGCAGGGAGGGGTGAGAATCCTCGCGGTTCGACGCATGCGCCCGGAGCGCATGCGGACGCCGCAGGCGGCCCCGAGCGCTGCGCGCGAGGGGTGAGGCTCAGGATGAGCCGAGCAGATCCCTCCCTCTCCGCCAACTTCCAGGGAAGCGACGCCTCGCAGTCTTGCGCGGAGTTGGGCCGACCATCGTGCCATCCCGGCCGGCCATGCAGCGACGCGCTGGATCGACAACCCGAAGATCGCCGACCCACTGCGCCGAGATTTACCTACAACAGGCCCTTGCCCTGCGCGACGGCCTCCTGCAGCTTGCCCTCGCCAGCATGCGCCTGGCGATCGAGACGATCGAACGCGGCCATCTGTGCTGCCGTCGGCGTCGTGTAGGAAAGCCCGACGTCGGCCTGCAGGTACGCCAGGAAGCTGCGCACGCGCATCTCGTGCAGCACGTCGCCCTCGCTCGAGCGGATGTCGAGCTGGACGACCTGATCGAGCGCATGGTCCAGCGCCGCGAGCGCGTCCTTCGCTTTCGATCCGGTGAGCCGATGCCGCGCGATCGCCTCCAGCAGCTGGCGGCGCATGGCGATCGCCTGGTTGATGTTGCGGTCGAGCTCGCCCACCGCCGCATGGATGCGCAGTTCCAGCGCCAGGTGCTGCTGCAGCGCCGCCGCCGTCGTGCGCAGGCGCGGATCGAGGGCCACCTCGAAGGTCTGCCGGAAGGTCTGTCCGCCGTAGTCGAGGACGGCGGTATAGCGTCCCGGATTCACGACCGGACCGCGCGCGTCGGCGGTCAGGCCGTCGGTTTCTTCGGGCGGTTCGAAACCGGTCACGTCGGTCGCGTCGCCGTAACGCAGATTCCACTGCAGCCGATTCATGCCCGGCGCGATCGCGGTGAGCTTCTCCCGGGCGATCCGCAGCGCTGTCGATGGTGCGAGGTTGTCGCGGACGGTCGCGGTGAGCTTCGGCTGCGTGACCTTCCGGTGCAGCGTGAATCGGCGCACCACCTGCCCCTGCGCATCGACAAAGCTCAGCGTCACCGGCACCTTGCCGTCGTAGCGCGCCGGGATGCGGAAGAACACCGTCGCGCCGAACGGCGGATTGGTGCCGTACGGGCCGTGGTACTTGGCGTGATCGTCCTGCCCGTAGGCGTTGCTGAGCCACGCCGTCTCGGGCGCGTACAGACGGGGCGCATCGGCGGGTGACGCCGATGCCTGCGTCAGCTGCTCGAGCAGCGCCAGATTGTCCAGCACCCAGAACGAACGCCCGTGCGTGGCGGCGACCAGATCGCCCTGGCGCACGTTGACGGCGAGGTCGCGGACCTGGACGTGAGGCAGGTTCATCCCCAACGGCCGCCAGTGCGCACCGCCGTCGAAGCTGGCGTACACCGTGTTCCTGGTGCCGAGGAACAGCAGCCGGGCGTCGTTCGGATCCTGGCGCACGACGAAGGCGTACTGGTCGGCGGGCAGGCCCGTGGTGATCGGCGTCCAGTGCGCGCCGTAATCGGTGGTCTCGAACACGTAGGGATGGAAGTCGTCCCACAGGTAGCGCGAGGCGGTCAGATACGCGGTGCCGGCGGCGACGTGCGAGGGCTCGATCGACGTGATCTCGGCCCACTTCGTCAGCGCCGCGGGTGTCACCGATTGCCAATGCCCGCCCGCATCGGTCGTGACGTGCACCAGTCCATCCTGGGAACCGGCCCACATCACGTGCGAGTCGACCGGCGAGACGGCAAGGGCGGAGATGTCCGGGAACACTTCCGCGCCGGTCTGGTCGAGATCGACCGGCCCGCCGCTCGGTCCCTCGGTCTTCGGATCGTTGCGCGTCAGGTCGGGGCTGATGCGCACCCAGGTCCGACCGCCGTCGCTGCTCTTCATCACGTACTGCGACGCGATCAGCAGCTCCTTCGGGTCGTCGGGCGAGAAGAAGATCGGGTGGGTCCAGCCGAAGCGGTATTTCATCTCCGCCGACGACACGCCGTCGAGGTACACCGCATCCGGACTGACCGAGCGCCGCTCGCCGGTCTTCATGTTGTAGCGCTGCATCAGCGTGTAGTAGTCGCTGCCATAGGTGACGTCCGGATCCCCCGGCTTGGGCGCAACGAAGGTGCTCTCGCCAAGCGCGACGGTATGCCAGGCGCCGGGCCGAATCGAGCCGCCGGGCATCGCGCTCGGACCTTCGAACGAGCCCTCGTCCTGCTGCGCCCCGTAGACGTGGAACGGGAACTGATCGTCCAGCGCCACGTGATAGAACTGCCCGGTCGGCTGGTTGTGCTCCGTGCTCCAGGACTTGCCGCCGTTGATCGACACCGTGGCGCCGCCGTCATTGCCTTCGAGCAACAACTTCGGATCGTGCGGGTTGATCCAGACGATGTGGTTGTCGCCGTGCGGCGTGTGCAGCTTGGCGAAGGTCTTG
>JAGWPB010000086.1 GCA_028870665.1 Lysobacteraceae bacterium | reverse complement strand
TAGGTCGAGAACTTGTAGCCGCGGCGGTATTCGAACTTGTCGACCGCCTTCATCAGGCCGATGTTGCCTTCCTGGATCAGGTCGAGGAACTGCAGGCCGCGGTTGGTGTATTTCTTGGCGATCGAGATCACCAGACGCAGGTTGGCCTCGACCATCTCCTTCTTGGCGCGCCGCGCCTTGGCCTCGCCGATCGACAGCGAACGGTTGATTTCCTTGATGTCGGTCAGCGGCAGGAACAGCATGCGCTCGATCGCGGCCAGCTTTTCCTGCGCGGCGATGATGGCGTCGCGACGGTTCTTGATCGCCGGTGCCCAGCGCTGCTTCTTGCGACCGAGATGGTCGGCCCAGCCCAGATTGGTCTCGTTGCTGGGGAAGTTGGCCAGGAACTCGTCGCGCGGCATGCGCGAGGAGCGCACGCACAGATCCATGACCTCGCGCTCGTGGCGGCGCACGTCGTTGACGATCTCGCGCAGCTTCTTGACCATGCCGTCGATCAGTGCCGACGGCAGCTTGAGCTTGAGGAACGCATCGGCCATCTGCTCGCGCACCTTCTGCTGCTTGCGCTCGCCCGGCTCGGTCCGGGCCGCGGCCTTCTCGAAGCGAGCGTAGAACGCGCGCAGTTCGTCCATGCGCCGGCGCACCTCGACCGGATCCGGTCCGGTGGCGACGGCTTCCTCCTCGTCGCCCTCGACCTTGACCTTGGCGTCGTCGGCCAGATCGTCGTCGGCGACCTCGATGGCTTCGACCAGCACCGGCGGCGGCAGCGGCCCGGGGACTTCGACATCATTGAAGCCGGCGAGAATCTCGGACAGGCGCTTCTTGCCGTCGAGGTGCTGGTCGTATTCCTCGAGCAGCAGCTGGATCGACCACGGAAAACTGGCCAGCGCGGTCTGCACCTGGTTCAGGCCTTCCTCGATGCGCTTGGCGATGGCGATCTCGCCCTCGCGGGTGAGCAGCTCGACGGTGCCCATCTCGCGCATGTACATGCGCACCGGATCGGTGGTGCGGCCGACCTCGGCGTCCACCGCCGAGAGCAGCGCGACGGCCTCCTCGGTGGCGGTTTCGTCGTCCACGCCGCTGGTCGGCGCCTCCGGCAGCAGCAGCTCGGTATCGGGCGCGACCTCGTGCACCTCGATGCCCATGCCGTTGATCATGCCGATGATGTCCTCGATCTGCTCCGGATCGACGATGTCGTCCGGCAGGTGATCGTTGACCTCGGCGTAGGTCAGGTAGCCCTGCTCGCGGCCCTTGGTGATGAGCTGCTTGATTTCGGACTGCTGCTCGTGGGGGTTGTTGGCCATGCCGGCACCGCCTGGGAGTTGAACCGCACAGTATAGCGAGATGGTGATTTTCTGACCAGAGATCAAGCCGGATGTTCCCGGCGTCAGCGGTGGTTGTTCACCGCGCCTGCAGCCAGAAGGTAACCGGCCCGTCGTTGACCAGGTGCACGCGCATGGCGGCGCCGAAGCGCCCGCTCGCGACCACCGGATGCGCCGCGCGCGCGCGTTCGACCAGGCGCTCGAACCAGGCGCGTGCCTGCGCCGGCGGCGCGGCGGCGGCGAAGCCGGGGCGCATGCCCTTGCGGGTGTCGGCGGCGAGGGTGAACTGGCTCACCAGCAGCAGGCCGCCGCCGGTGTCCGCGAGCGAGCGGTTCATGCGGCCCGCAGCGTCGGCGAACACGCGGTAGCCGAGCAGGCGTTCGAGCAGGCGCGTCACCTGCGGCTCGCCGTCGGCGGGTTCGACCGCGACCAGCGCCAGCAGTCCGGGGCCGATCGCGCCCACGGTCGCGGCATCCGCCTCGACGCGGGCTTCGCTGACGCGCTGGATCAGCGCGATCATCCTCGCGGACGGTGCGGGCGTGGATTGACGGCGAACAGGCCGGATGGCATCGGCGGCATCGGCAAGACGACGGGACGACGCGTGATAGCACCGTGCCGCCGCCGGCACAAGCGCGGCTAAACTCGCGGCTTTGGCAGGAGCCTGCATGCGCCCCACGGTGGCCCTCGTGTACGGACTGCTGCGCCTCGCCGGCGTGCTGCCGCTGCGCGCGTTGCATGCGGCGGGCGCGGCGCTGGGCGCGCTGGTCTGGCGCCTGCAGCGGCGCGAGCGGCGGCACGTCGAGGAGAACCTCGCGATTGCTCGCCCCGAGCTCGATGCCGCGGCTCGTACCGTGCTGGCGCGCGAATGTCTGCGCGAAACCGGCAAAGGCCTGCTGGAGCTGGGCAAGGTCTGGGGCGGCGGCGCGCGGCGCGCGCTGGCGCTGGTGCGCGAGGTCGAGGGCCTCGACCTGTACCAAGCCGCGCGCGGCGGCGGCCGCGGACTGATCGTGGCCGCGCCGCATCTCGGCTGCTGGGAGCTGCTCAATCACTGGCTGGGCGCGCGCAGCGCGCTGGCCATCCTCTATCGGCCGCCGCCGCGCGCGCAGTGGGAGCCGTTGCTCAAGCGCGCACGCGGCGAGTTCGCGCCCGAGCAGGTACGCACCGACGGCGCCGGCGTGCGCGTGCTCTACAAGCGCCTCGCCGCGGGCGGGGTGGTGGGCATTCTGCCCGACCAGCAGCCGGGTGGCGGCGAGGGCACCTTCGCGCCGTTCTTCGGCACGCCCGCGCACACCATGGTGCTGCTGCCGCGGCTGGCCGCGCGTACCGGCGCCACGGTGCTGTTCGCCTTCATGCAGCGATTGCCGCGCGGGGCGGGGTTTCGCCTGCATTTCCTGCCGGCGCCCGACGGCCTGACCGATGCCGATCCGGTCATCGCGGCCGGCGCGCTCAATCGCGGCGTCGAGGCCTGCGTCGAGCGCGCTTTCAGCCAGTATCAGTGGACCTACCGACGCTGGTCGGACCGCCCGCCGGGCGAGGCGGCCGCCGTGGCACCGCGCGGCGATTGATTCGCGTCAGGCCGATTCGACGCGGCGCAGGAATACCCGCATCTCCTTCGCTGCCTGCACGTCACCGCGGGCTTCGGCGACGGCGATGCCGCGGCGCCACGCGTCCGCTGCCGATGCGGCTGACCCGGTCGCCTGCAGGGCCTTCCCCAGCAGCTTCCAGGCGGCCGAGTAATGCGGATCGAAGCCCGTCGCGGTGCGCAGCTCGGTCGCCGCGGCCGCGGCATCGCCGGCCGCCAGCAGCGCCTGGCCCAGCGCAAGGCGCAGCAGGGCGCCGTCGCGCGGACCACCGCACAGGCTGCGCAGACGGGCGATAGTCTCGGAGTTCATGGCGATCGGGGGACTCAGTGCAGCGCGCGATAGCGCGGATCGTCGGGCGGATACAGGATCGTTGGCGCATGCGGTTCGGGCGCCGTGCGGCCCGCACGCAGCGCGGCCAGGCTGGGCGCCGGCCAGATCACCAGCCAGACCGCGCGAAACGGCTGCACGTACAGCGCGTCGCGCAGATCGGCCGGCTGCAGGTGCGCCGGATAGTCGATGACCAGGCCATCGGGGTGTGCAGTGGCCCAGTTCGCGAGCGCCTGGCCATCGTCGAGCCGGGCGATCGGCCGCGTCAGCCGGCCTAGAAAATGGTACTGGCCGTCGTAGAGGCCCAGATTGGCGATCGGCCGGCCCTGCGCCTCGGCGCGTGCCAGCAGCGTGGCCGCAGGTTGCAGGTTGAATGCCGGCCACAGGGTCAGGCTGAACAGGCCGTTGGCGGCCGCCGCCCCGACCAGTCCGGCGAAGGCGATGCGGCGCAGCTCGCCGCGCCCGCGCAACAGCAACAGCAGACCGAGCAGCAGATAGATCACGCCGAAGCCGGGGCTGACCGGCGCCAGCGCCGCGAACCAGTGATTGGCGACCTGCCCGCGGGCGACCAGCTGCGGCAGCGCGATCAGCGCCAGCGCCAGCGCGAAGCTGGCCAGCGCCAGCGGCCACGGCGTCAGCCAGGCGCTGCGCGCCAGGCCGCTGTGGCGCTCGCGCAGATGCGCCAGCGCCGCCGCCAGCAGCAGGGCGAAGCCGGCGTAATCCGGCAGCAGGTAGTAAGGCTGCTTGCCGCTGACCAGCGAGAAGGCCAGCAGCAGCGGGCCCAGCCAGACGAACAGGAAACGCAGTCCCGGCTCGAACGGCCGTCGCAGCAGGCCCAGCGCCGCCCACGCTCGCGGCCACAGCGCGAAGGGGAAGACCAGCACCGGCAGCAGCGGCAGATACCACCAGAACGGCTTGGCGTGCGCGAACGCATCCACCACGCGACCGGCGGTCTGGTGGAACAGCAGCTGGTCTCGATACGCCGCTCCGCCGGTCCAGGCTGCCGGCAGCGCCCACGCCAGCAGCATCGCCACGCCGGCCAGCAGCGCCAGCGCGCCGCCGAGATACCAGCGCCGGCGCTGGCGCCGCGCCCAGTCGTTCCACAGCGGGCCCAGCAGCCAGGGGAAGATCACGTGCAGCAGCATCACCGGACCCTTGGTCAGCAGGCCGAGGCCGACCGCCAGCGCGAACCAGCCGAAGCGCGGCGACTCGCGACGCGGCCCCGGCGTGAGCGCCAGCAGCGCACCCAGCACGCAGGCGGCCAGCAGCACCTCGTACATGATCTGCAGGCCGAACAGGAAGCCGTAGCCGAATGCCATCAGCAGCCACGGCGTCGCGCGGCCGATCCAGGGGCGATCGGGGAACAGCCGGCGCGCCAGCGCCGCCGCCAGCACCAGCTCGACCGCGCCGATCAGCACTTCGAGCAGACGCGGCCAGACGTCGCCGACGCCGCCTACCGCCCAGCCGAGATGGATCAGCCAGAACAGCAGCGGCGCCTTGTCGCTGTAGGGTGCGCCGTTGAGGTAGGGCACCAGGAAGTGATGGCCGTGCCACATCGCCCACGCCACCGACAGCGTGCGCGTGGAGAAGATCGGCATCGGCCCGTGCTGGAAGATCGCGACCAGCGCGACCGCCAGCCACAACGGCAGCCAGGGCCACAGCGTGCGCAAGCGGTCGGAATGGAGGTTTGGGGAGCGCATCGCGCACTCGCTGCGAAGGGGCCGCGGCAGTTTAACCGAGCGCTGCGCGCGCTCCGGCCGCGGCTACACTGATCGCATCGCACCGACGGCCACGCCGATGTCTACCCGTCCTCCGATCTCCGCCTGCGTGATCACGCTCAACGAGGCCGACCGCATCGAGGCCTGTCTCGACTCGCTGGCATTCTGCGACGAGATCGTGGTGGTGGATTCGGGCTCGACCGACGCCACCCGCGAGCTGGCCGCCGCGCACGGCGCGCGCGTGCTGCTGCGGGCGTTCGACGGCTACCGCACGCAGAAGGATCACGCCGTGCGCAACGCCCGCCATGACTGGATCCTGTTTCTCGACGCCGACGAACGGGTGACACCGGCGCTGCGCGCCAGCATCGAAGCCGCGCGCGACGCCGGCTTCGCCGCCACCGGCTACCGTTGCGCGCGTGCGACCGAATACTTCGGCGCCTTCCTGCGCCACGGCAACGCCTATCCCGACCGCGTGCTGCGGCTGTTCGACCGGCGCCACGGCGGTTTTCGCGGCGATCGCGAGATCCACGAGCACGTCGAGGTCGATGGCCCCGTGGCGACGCTGGCCGGCGATCTCGAGCATCACGCCTATCGCTCGCTCGACGATCAGCTGCAGCGCCTGGAGCGCTACGCGCGGATGATGGCCGCGCATCTGCACGACGCAGGGCGGCGCGCGCGCAGGGTCAATATCCTGATCAACCCTGCCTGGCGCTTTCTGCGCGGCTATCTGTTGCGCGGCGGCTTCCGCGACGGCTGGCGCGGTCTGGTCTATGCCAGCGTCGAGGCCCGCTACGTGCGCGAGAAGTTCATCCGCCTGTGGTTGCTGCAGCAGCAGTCGGGCCGCTAGCAGTCAGCCGGCGCAGGCGGAATGACGCGCCCAGCGCGGCGCCGAGCAGGATCATCAGCGGCGTGCGCATGTAGCCGTTGCTCCACAGCAGGAAATCGAAGGCATTGACGATCAGCACGATCGCCAGGCAGCCGAGCAGGGTCCGGCACAGCAGCGGATCGAGCTGCGCCAGCCGCCGCGCGCGCCACAGATCGCGCAGCAGCACGCCGCACATCGCCGCCAGCAGCGCCAGTCCGATTGCACCGAGACCGACCGCGATCTGCAGGTAGGCGTCGTGCAGATGCGGCGGCACGTAGCTGCCCCAGCGCAGCCCCGACGCCGCGATCAGCGGGCCGACGCTGCGCAGGCCCCAGCCGAACAGCGGTGCCTGCAGCCAGGATCGGATGCCCAGCGCGTACAGGTCCAGGCGCAGCCCGACCGACGATGTCGCCAGCACGGCGTGATCGTCGTGCAGCAGTGCCTGCGCCAGGGTCCAGCCGCCGTGCAGGCGCGCACTGATCTGCGGCTGGCCCAGGAACGCTGCCACCAAGAGCAGTGCCAGCAGGCCGGCCACGGCACGCAAGATGCGCTCACGGCGGCTTGCAGGCTCCGCTGCGACGTGCCGCAGCCCGATCGACGCCAGCGGCAGGGTCAGCGCCAGCGCCAGCCAGGCGCCACGCGATTGCGCGAACAGCAGCGCGGCGGAAAACAGGAGCAGCCCCAGCGTCAGCATCACGATCGCGGCGGCGCGCGCGATCGCAGCGGTCGGCCAGCGCCCGCTGCGCGCCTGCAGTACCAGACCCAGCACCGCGATCGCGGCCAGCATGCCGACCAGATTTTCGGCATAACCCAGGCGCAGGCGCCGGCTGCCATTGGCGAGCGCCGCGAAGTTGTCCCAGGGCAGTTGCACCACGGTCCACAGCGCCATCCCCGCCAGCATCAGTGCCAGCGCCGGCCAGGTCCAGCGCGGGTGCTGGGCCAGCCACCAGCCGATCACGCAGGCGAAGGCGCCGAGCTTCACCGGAGCCGCGACGGCGCTGAGCTGTGCCAGGAAGCCGATCTCCGGCATGCGCTGTGTCGCCAGCGCCGCCTGCGCGATGCCATAGGCCGCGAACAGCAGCAGCAGACGCGCGAAGGGATGCGCGGCCAGTTCGCGCCACGGTGCGCGGCCCGACAGCAGCAGCGCCAGCAGCATCAGGTCGGTGCCGTAACTGGCGCTGAGCGGTTGCGGAAACTGCGTGGCCGAGAACAGCGCGGCGAGCGCCAGCCCCGCCGCTGCCAGCGCGGCCGGCAGCGAGGCGGCGCGATTCACTGCAGGGTGGACTCGAGCGCGGCGCCGACACGGCGCACGAATGCGCTGCGGTTGTCGTCATACCAGGCACGGGCATGCTCGCGCAGGGCCGCGATCTCGGCGTCACTGAGCGCGATGGCGCGGCGCACGGTGTCGGCCATGGCCGCCTCGTCGAAAAAGTAGCGCGTCGCCAGCGCCATCGGCTCGGTTTTGCAGTAAGGCACCAGCAGGCCCCGCTCCGGCGTGACGAGCTCGTTCATCGGCGGCGCGTCGACCGTCATCGTCACCGCGCCCACGCCCAGCGCCTCGACCAGATAGTGGCCCCAGGCATCGGTCTCGGAGGTGCACACGTGGAAGGCATGCTGGTTCTGCAGCCGCTTGAGCTCGCGGAATTGGGCCGTTTGCGCCGGGTCGAGATACTCGACGCGATGCTGGATGTTGGGTGCGCTCGCCACCGGCCAAGCCTCGCGCGGATCCTGCAACACCGTCAGCGTCGGCCACTCGGGATGCCGTCTCCACAGCTCGATCAGCCGGCGCGTGCCCTTGGTGCGGCTGGCGCCGGCAAGATGGAAGAAGCTGCGCTCGCGACGCACGGCCGGATCAAATCGGTCCTCGCTGTCGAAACCCAGTCGCAGGGCATGGCAGCCGAGTTGCTCGAAGATGCCGAGCGCGTTGCGCGATTTGGCCCATATGGCGTCGATCTGCTCGAGGTAGCGCAGATCGCGGCGATCGAACCACTCGGGGTTCGGCAAGGCGACATTGCGTCGGGCATGCAGCAGGCGATCGGGCCAGACGTGCTCGAACATCACGTTGAGATCGAATTGCCGCGGCGGCCGGATGCGCGCTCCGAGGCGATGGACGAAGCGTTGCGCGCGCACGAAGGTGCGCATGTGCCGGCTGCGTCTTCGACGTTCATCCTCGACACCCAGCGCGGTAATCGCCACGTCGCAGCCATGCTGGTGCAAGGCCGAGCCCAGCAGGCGGAAATCCCGCGACAGGCCGAAGCCGTTGTCGCGGACGATCAGGTTGACGGATGTCATGCGACGGCTCCTTTATCGCGAAAGGCGCTCCGCCCGCGAAGACTGCGGACAGGCTTCTTCCCCCTGATGCAGGTTCGAGTATGCCCGGCGAGCATGTGAAAACCCTGTCCCGCGACTGAACCAACGCGTGCCGCAGGTCACGGTTGACAATGGCCGCCACGATTCGCCGCGCCGGTGCGCGCGCTCGCCGCCTGTCGGCGATTCCCTCGACGCATGCGAAACTGGGCGCCTGGGCGCAGCTGGAGCTGCCGGCCTCTGGGAGGGCAATCGATGAAAACCGCCATGATCACCGGCATCACCGGCCAGGACGGGGCTTATCTCGCCGAACTGCTGCTGGCCAGGGACTACCGCGTGGTCGGCACCTACCGCC
>JAGWPB010000085.1 GCA_028870665.1 Lysobacteraceae bacterium | reverse complement strand
CGTCCAGGCGCGCGACCATGCCCGCTTCCGGGGCCAGCGCGCGCAGCGATGCCGCGATCGCGCGCAGGGCCTGGTCACCGGCCTCGTGGCCCAGCCAGTCGTTGACCATCCTGAAGCCCTTGAGCTCCAGCACCATCAGGGCGGTCTTGCGGTGCTGGAGTTCGGCCTCGGCCAGCGAGCGCTGCAGCCGTTCCAGCAGCAGGACGCGGTTGGGCAGGCCGGTCAGGTCATCGTGGTAGATGCGCTCGATCAGCATTTCGCGCGTGCGCGTCAGCGCCTGGTCACGGTGCTGCACGCCGGCCTCGACGCGCTCGTGCAGCCACGCCGCCGCCAGCACACCGAGCAGCATCAGCAGCGCCGCGGCGGCAATGCCGAGCGCCAGCGTGCCGCCGTGCAGGACACTGCCGGCTGACAGGCACAGCGCGCCGGCGGCGAAACCGGCGGCGCTCATGCCGAGATAATGGGCGCCGGCCACCATGCCGCCCATCAGCAGCGAGGCGCCGCACTGGCGCAACCGCCGCCACAGCGGTCGCGATGCTTCGGCGGCGCGCAGGCCGACCCACAGCGCGGCGGTCGCGCCGAGCACGGCGAACACCAGCGACAACGCCACCCGCCCCGGCTGCCAGACGATCGCCGGCTGCATGCGCATCGCCGCCATGCCGGCATAGTGCATGCCGCCGACCCCGGCACCCAGGATCGTGCCGGCCAGCGGCAGGCGACCGCGGAAGTCCGGCATCCGCGCCAGCAAACCCATCGCGCCGCCGGAAGCGGCGATGATCGGCAGCATCGACAGCAGGGTGGGGCCGACGTCGAAGCCCAGCGGCGTACCGAGGTGAAAGGCGAGCATGCCGACGAAATGCATGGCCCAGACACCCCAGCCCATCGCCAGGGCCCCGGCCAGCCACCAGACGCGCAGCGTCCATCCCTGGCTGCGGGCGAGACGCCCGGTGACGCTGAAGGACACATAGGAGGCGATCACCGCGATCGCCACCGACAGCCCCACCAGCCACGGGTTGTAATTCGGGATCAGCACCATCGCACTCCGCGGCCGGATTCGCGGCGCTCCGTGGCGCGCCGACATCCCGTTCAATCAAGCAATCTCCATGCCTGATCCGTGAACTGCATCACGCTTGTGTCCGGGGCCTGCGCGCGCCTACCCTGCCGGCTGCCGTCGCGGGGCGCCGGCGTCACCACTTCCGGGGGGAAAGCCATGGACAGCAACAGCACCGCGATCCGCGATCTCAGCCAGCCGCTGGCCGCCGGCAAGGGCTGGATCAAGTTCGTGGGCATCGTCAACATCGTCATGGGGGCGCTGACCGCGCTCAGCATCATCGGCATCCTCTGGGCCTGGATCCCGATCTGGATCGGCGTGCTGCTGATGCAGGCCGGCGGCGCCATCGAGCGTGCGCAGATGACCGGTGACGAGGGCGCGCTGCGCCAGTCGCTGGACAAGCTGCGGGTGTATTTCGTCATCCAGGGTGTGCTGATCATCGTCAGCCTGGTGCTGATGGCGCTGTTCATGCTGTTTTTCTTCGGCGCGATGATGGCCGCCATCGGCCACCGGTTCTGAAGCCCGCAGCGGCGCGACTCGATCGCAGTGCGTGGCCGCGCCCGATCGCGACCACGCGCTGCGCGATGGCGACGCGGGCGCAGCGGGCCTCGCGATGAGCGCCCCTGCCCCGACCGCACCCATGTCCGCCCCCTCGCCCCGTCGCGGCGCCCTGCTGGCGCTCGTCGCGCTGACCCTGATCTGGAGCTACAACTGGATCGTGATGAAGCAGGCACTGGCCTACGCCGGGCCGTTCACGTTCTCGGCGTTGCGCTACGTCGGCGGCACCGCGGTGCTGTTCGCGCTGCTGGCACTGAAGCGCGAGTCGCTGGCACCGCCGCCGTGGCGGCCCACGCTCGCGATCGGCCTGGCGCAGACCGCCGGCTTCCAGGCGCTGGTGCAGTGGGCGCTGGTGCACGGCGGCGCCGGCAAGACCGCGCTGCTGGCCTACACCATGCCGTTCTGGGCCGTGCTGCTGGCCTGGCTGCTGCTGCGCGACCGCCCGCGCCGCGCGCAGTGGATCAGCATCGCGCTGGCCGCGCTGGGACTGCTGCTGGTGCTGGAACCCTGGCGCGGCATCGGCGATGCCGGCAGCGCGCTGCTGGCAGTCGCCGGCGGGCTGGCCTGGGCGATCGGCACGGTACTGGCCAAGCGCGTGTTCGACCGCCATGCGATCTCGGCGCTGCGCCTGACCGCCTGGCAGATGCTGGCCGGCACCGCGGCGCTGGTGGTGCTGGCCGTGGCCATCCCCGAGCGGGCGGTGGCGTGGACGCCGAACCTGCTGGCCGCGCTCGCCTACAACGTCCTGCTCGCCTCCGGCATCGGCTGGGCGCTTTGGCTGACCGTGGTGCAGCGGCTGCCGGCGGCGATCGCCGGCCTGACCAGCCTGGCGATTCCGGTCACCGGTGTGCTGTTCGCCTGGGCGCTGCTGGGCGAGCGCCCCGATGCCGCCGAGATCGCCGGCATCGCGCTGATCGCGCTGGCGCTGCTGGCTCTGCTGCGGGCACGGCGAGCGGATTAGCGACGCCGGATGCGGGCGCGTTGCGCGGGTTCAGCTCATCGCGCCGCGCCGCAGCGCGCGCAGAAGGCGATGGCATCGAGATCGACGTTGCCGCCGCTGAGGATCAGACCGACGCGACGGCCGGCAAAACGCTCGCGGTGGCGCAGCACGGCGGCCAGCACGGTGGCGCTGGACGGCTCGACCACCTGCTTGAGGTCGGTCCACAGCCGGCGCATCGCGGCCAGCGTCTCGCTGTCGCTGACCGGCAGCACCTCGACCCGATGCGCGCGCAGCAGGGCGAAGTTGGCAGCGCCGATGGTCGCACGCAGGCCGTCGCAGACGGTGTCGGGCACCACGTCGGTGACGCGTTCGCCGCGCTGCATGGACAGCCAGGCGTCGGCCGCGCCTTCCGGTTCGGCCGCATAGACGTCCATCTTTGGACGCAGCGCACGCGCGGCGATCGCGCTGCCGGCGGCCAGACCGCCGCCGCCGATCGGCACCACCAGCGCCTCGAGATCGGCGATCTGCGTCAGCAGTTCCAGCGCGGCCGTGCCCTGGCCGGCGATCACGAACGGATCGGCATAGGGATGCACCAGGGTCGCGCCGGTGCGTGTACGCACCGCGACGGCGGCGGCCTCGCGCGCGGCCAGCGTCGGCGCGCAGCGGTGGACGCCGGCGCCGGCGGCCTCGATCGCGGCGACCTTGGTGCGCACGGCGCCCTCGGGCACCACCACGTGCGCCGGGATGCCACGGCTGCGCGCGGCCAGCGCCAGCGCGTTGCCGTGATTGCCGGACGAATGCGTGACCACGCCGCGCGCCGCGGTCGCTGCGTCCAGGGCCCAGACCGCATTGAGCGCGCCGCGCAGCTTGAAGGCACCGCCGCGCTGCAGGTGCTCGGCCTTGAAATGCAGCGTCGCGCCGCTGGCGGCATCGAGCGCGTCGCTGCATAGCACCGGCGTGACCACCGCATGCGCGGCGATGCGCGCGGCGGCGGCGCGGATGTCGTCAAGCGTCAGGTCGAAGGGCTGCATCGTGGTTTCCGGGGATTTGCTCAAGCGCAATTTAAGACTCAGATTACACGCGGGGCGCATGGCCTCACTACAATCGGCGGTTCCCCGACGTCTGATGGTCCCCCATGTCCCTGCGTGATTCCGATGCCAGCACCGCGCCGCGCCCGGTGCGCCTCGCCGATTACCGTGCGCCCGCCTGGCGCGTCACCGCAGTCGAGCTCGACTTCGATCTCGGCATCGACGCCACCGAGGTGGCGGCGCGCCTGACCCTGGCGCGCGACCCGGCGCAGGATCTGCCGTTGACGCTGGATGGCGAGGCGCTGGAGCTGCTGTCGATCCGCCTCGACGGTCGCGATCTCGGCACCGGCGACTACGCGTTCGGTGCCGACGGCCTCCGCGTGCCCGCCGCGCGCGACGGCAGCGTGCTGGAAACGCGCGTGCGCATCCGGCCTGCGGCCAACACGGCGTTCGAGGGCCTGTACCTGTCCGGCAGCGCCGCGTCGGGCTTCCTGCTGACCCAGTGCGAGGCGGAAGGTTTTCGCCGCATCACCTATTTCACCGATCGCCCCGACGCGCTGGCGCGCTACACGGTGACGCTGCGCGCGGACCGCGCGCGCTTCCCGGTGCTGCTGGCCGGCGGCAACGCCGACGGCCGCGGCGAGCTGGCGGACGGTCGCCACTGGGCGCGCTTCGTCGATCCGCATCCGAAACCGAGCTACCTGTTCGCGCTGGTCGCGGGCCGTCTCGAGTCCATCGAGAGGACCCTGGTCACCGCCGCCGGCCGCAGCGTGCGGCTGGTGCTGTGGGCCGAGCCGGACGCGATCGCACGCTGCCGTTTCGCGCTCGACGCCCTGGAACGCGCGCTGCGCTGGGACGAGCAGGCCTACGGGCGCGTCTACGACCTCGACGTGTTCCACGTCGTCGCCACCCACGACTTCAACATGGGCGCGATGGAAAACACCGGCCTCAACATCTTCAACGCCAAGTACCTGCTGACCGACCCCGACAGCACGACCGACGAGGAGTACCGCGCGGTCGAGGCGGTGATCGGCCACGAGTATTTCCACAACTGGAGCGGCAACCGCGTGACCTGCCGCGACTGGTTTCAGCTGTCGCTCAAGGAAGGCTTCACGGTGTTCCGCGAACAGCAGTTCTCGGCGGCGCTGCATTCGCCCGGGCTCAAGCGCATCGAGGACGTGACGATGCTGCGGCGCGTGCAGTTTCCCGAGGACGCCGGTCCGCTGGCGCATCCGGTACGGCCCGCGCAGTACCGCGAGATCAACAATTTCTACACCGCGACGGTGTACGAGAAGGGCGCCGAGCTGATCCGCATGCTGGCCGAGCGGCTGGGCGCGGCAACCTTCCGTCGCGGCTGTGATCTGTACTTCGCCCGCCACGACGGCAGCGCTGCCACGCTCGAGGATCTGCTGGCGGCGCTGGGCGAAGCCGCAGGCACCGACTTGACACCGTATCTGGCCTGGTACGCGCAGGCCGGCACGCCACGGCTGAGCACCCGCGGCGAGCACGATCCGGCGAATCGCCGCTACGTGCTGCGGCTGGCCCAGCGCACGCCGGCGACCCCCGGGCAACCGCACAAAGCGCCGCTGCCGCTGCCGGTCAAGCTGGCGTTGTTCGACCGCGAAGGCCGCACGCTGCCGCTGCGACTGGCCGGCGAAGCCGTCGCGCAGGGCCACGAGCGCGTGCTCGAGCTGCGCGACGCTGCGGCCGAATTCGTGTTCGAGGACGTGCCGCACGCACCGGTGCCCTCGCTGCTGCGCGGGTTGTCGGCGCCGGTGACCCTCGAAGTCGACGCAACGCCCGACGATCTCGCCCTGCTGCTGCGTCACGACGCCGACGGCTACAACCGCTGGGAAGCCAGCCAGCAGCTGGCCACCCGTGCCTTCCTGGCCGTGCATGCCGCACAGGCGGAGAATCCCGCGCTGGCGGCGTGGACACGCAGCCTGAACGAACTGTTCGCCGCGCCCGCGGACGACCCCGCCCTGCTGGCCGAACTGCTGACCCCGCCCGGCGAGATCGAACTCGGGGAACGCGTCGAGCCGTTGCATCCGGACGCGGTGCGCGCTGCGCGGTGCATCCTGGAACGGGCCCTCGCCTCGGCGCTGGGCGGCACGACCCTGACGCAGCGCTATCGCGAGCTGCATGCTGCCGAGAGCGGCGCGCAGGATGCCGCGGCCCAGGCCCGGCGCCGGCTGAAGCGGCGCCTGCTGGAGCTGTGCTGCCATGCCGACGCCGGCACCGGCTGCGCGCTGGCGGCAGGTCAATTCGAGGCCGCGCGCGGCATGACCGACCGCCTCGGCGCGCTGACTTGCCTGCTGCAGTTCGGCGCCCCGCAGGCGGCATCCGCGCTGGACGCCTTCCGCCTGCGCCACGCCGACAATGCGATCGCGCTCGACAAGTGGTTCGCGGTGCAGGCGCAGATGCCCGGGGAAGGCGCGCTGGCGCGCGTCGAGGCGCTGACCGCGGACCCTGCCTTCACCCTGCGCAACCCCAATCGCGTGCATGCGCTGATCGGGAGCTATGCGCGCGGCAACCGCAGCGGCTTCCACCGCGCCGACGGCGCCGGCTATCGCTTTCTGACCGCGCGCCTGCTGGAACTGGATGCGCTCAATCCGCAGACCGCCGCGCGCTTGGCCACCGCGTTCAATGGCTGGCGCCGGCTGGAACCGGTCCGGCGCGAGCAGGCGCGACGCGCGTTGGCCGCGCTGGCGGAGCAGGCACCGCTGTCGCGTGATCTCGCCGACATCCTCGGCCGCGCGCTGGCGGGCTGACCCGGCGCGGCGGCAACGCGGCAATTCCTGACCTCGATCGTTACAAAAAGTGAACCCCGCGAGCGGTCGGCCGCGGGGTTCGATCAGGGACGCATCGGATCATCCGGTACCGATGCGCAAGCAGGTCTTCCGTGACCCACGGGAGCCCTGCCTGGAAGGGCCCCGGTGAATGTTCGATCGATCAGGCCTGCAGTCGCGTCAGCGCATCGCTGAGGCGCTGCTTGCGGGCCTCCAGTTCGGGGATGTGGCGCACCTGGTCGTCCTGGTCGGCCTGCAGACGCAGCACGTCGAGCACCATCTCGACGCGACCGAGTTCGATCATCAGATCATGGCGCATGAACAGCGGGTTGAAGCTCTGGGCGGTGGTGGCCATGGTGGGTTCCCCGTGCATGGTTGAGTGTGATCTGGGTAATGCATGCGCCATGCCAAAGTCCGGATCTGCGAAGAGCGTCACAGACGGCGCAGCATCGGGTTGAACGCTGACGCGGACTGTCGCAAGGTGACGGGGTCGGACCGGCATTGCGCAGTCACTCCTCTTCCGGCGCCCGGCACCCGGTCATACCGGATACCCCCTGTTCCTGTGACCCGCCGGGCGCCGGATCTCCCCAAAAAAGAACGGCCCGGGCAAGCCCGGGCCGGGTGCGTCCTCCCGCCGGCGTGCGACCGGCCCCTGAATTCCGATCTCGGCGCGCTCGCATGCGCCTAGCGCCAACGGGAGTGCGGGGAAGGTTTTGCAGAATCCGTGCCACGGCGATTCCGCGGTGCAACAGCGATCCGGGCTTAGACTGGCGACTGCACGGGTCCCGCCGGGGCCGCCGCTGTCGATACTCAACTGACCCAGGCACCATGCACACTCATCCCGAAGCCTTTGACGTGATCGTGGTCGGCGGCGGGCGAGACGGCGGCTTCTGGCGGCCTGCCCGCGGCAGGCCGCGCGCGGCGAGCGCCCGAGACAGGATGTCGAGGGCCGGGTGACCTGGCGAGGCCACGAGGGCCGAGCCTGGTCACCGCCGGGGCCGCCGCTGTCGATACTCAACTGACCCAGGCACCATGCACACTCATCCCGAAGCCTTTGACGTGATCGTGGTCGGCGGCGGCCACGCCGGCACCGAAGCCGCCCTCGCCGCGGCACGCACCGGCGCGCGCACCCTGCTGCTGACGCACAGCATCGAGACGATCGGAGCGATGAGCTGCAATCCGGCCATCGGCGGCATCGGCAAGGGTCATCTGGTGCGCGAGATCGACGCGCTGGGCGGCGCGATGGGCAGGGCCGCGGATCGCGCCGGCATCCAGTGGCGCACGCTCAACGCGTCCAAGGGGCCGGCGGTGCGCGCCACCCGCTGCCAGGCCGACCGCATGCTGTACCGGGCAGCGATTCGGCATGCGGTCGAGGCGCAGCCGAACCTGCGGCTGTTCCAGCAGGCGGCGGATGATCTGATCCTCGAAGGCGATCGCATCACCGGCGTGGTCACGCAGATGGGCCTCGCGATCCGTGCCCGCAGCGTGGTGCTGACCGCCGGCACTTTTCTCGCCGGTCGCGTGCACATCGGCTCCGCCCAGTATGAGGCGGGCCGCGCCGGCGATCCGCCGGCGACCGCGCTGGCCCGGCGCCTGCGCGAGCTGCCGCTGGG
Source organism: Lysobacteraceae bacterium (assembly GCA_028870665.1). GTDB lineage: Bacteria > Pseudomonadota > Gammaproteobacteria > Xanthomonadales > Rhodanobacteraceae > Metallibacterium. The sequence continues at coordinate 508 of JAGWPB010000085.1, read as the reverse complement.
CGCCGATCGCCTGAAGACCGGAACGCCGCCGCGCATCGATGCGCGCACGGTCGACTTCGGCTTGCTGCAGGAACAGCCCGGCGACGAACCGCAGCCGTGGTTCTCGTACCTCGGCAGTGCCGCCGATCATCCGCGCCAGCTCAGCTGCTGGATCACCCATACCTGCGAGCGCACGCATGCCGTGATCCGCGCCGCGCTGGACCGCGCACCGCTGTACAACGGTCAGATCGAGGGCGTCGGCCCGCGTTACTGCCCCTCGATCGAGGACAAGGTGGTGCGTTTCGCCGACAAGCCCTCGCATCAGATCTTCCTCGAGCCCGAGGGCCTCGACAGCGGCGAGCTGTATCCCAACGGCATCTCCACCTCGCTGCCCTACGACGTGCAGATCGACCTCGTGCGCTCGATCCCGGGGCTCGAGCACGCGCACGTCACGCGCCCCGGTTACGCCATCGAATATGACTACTTCGATCCGCGCGGGCTGCGGCTGTCGCTGGAAACCCGGGCCATC
>JAGWPB010000021.1 GCA_028870665.1 Lysobacteraceae bacterium | reverse complement strand
GCGGCGCCGGCCGCCAGCGGCAGCGCCCCGGCATCCGCCTCCAGCGCGGCCCATGCGGCGACGACGGCCGCGGCTGCAGCCAAGACCGGCGCCGCACAGGCCACGGCGGCGGCCCACGACGCCAAGACCGCTGCCGCAGACGCCATGGACAAGGCCAAGGCCGCGGCGGGCAAGGCCGGAGGCTGACGGCCGCTCGATCTTCAGCGGGAGACAAGCCGGCCGCCTCGTGCGGCCGGCTTGTCTGGGCCGGCAGGCGCGCGGAACGTATCATCGCGTTTCCGTTCTGCCGGAAGCGCCCGCATGGCCGTGCTTGAATCCCGTCTCGATCCGCGCAGCGACGAATTCCAGGCCAACGCGACGCAGCTGCGCGCGCAGGTCGCGGCATTGCACGCCGAACTGGCCCGGGTCGCCGAGGGCGGCGGGGCCGAGGCACGCGACAAGCACGTCGCGCGCGGCAAGCTGCTTCCGCGCGAACGCATCGACGCCCTGCTCGATCCGGGCTCTCCGTTCCTCGAGCTGTCGGCGCTGGCTGCCCATGGCCTGTATGCGGATCAGGCACCCGCCGCCGGCCTGATCACCGGCATCGGCCGCATCGGCGGCGTTGAAGTGATGGTGATCGCCAACGACGCCACGGTGAAGGGCGGCACCTACTTCCCCGTCACCGTCAAAAAGCACCTGCGCGCGCAGGAGATCGCACTCGAGAATCGCCTGCCCTGCATCTGCCTCGTCGATTCGGGCGGGGCCTTTCTGCCGTTGCAGGATGAGGTGTTCCCGGATCGCGAGCACTTCGGCCGCATCTTCTACAACCAGGCGCGGATGAGCGCGCTGGGCATCGCCCAGATCGCCGTCGTGATGGGTTCCTGCACGGCCGGTGGCGCTTATGTGCCGGCGATGAGCGACGAGACCATCATCGTCAGGAACCAGGGCACGATCTTTCTCGGCGGCCCGCCGCTGGTGAAGGCCGCGACCGGAGAGATCGTCGACGCCGAAACCCTCGGCGGCGCGGATGTGCACACGGCCATCTCGGGCGTCGCCGATCACTACGCCGAGGACGACCGCCACGCCCTGGCGCTGGCGCGCGAGGCGGTCGCCCGCCTCAACCGTGTCAAGTCGATGCCCCTGGCGTTGCGCGCGCCGGTCGCACCGCGCCATCCCGCCGAGGAGCTCTATGGCGTGATCCCGTCCGACATCCGCCGCCCCTACGACGTGCGCGAGGTGATCGCGCGCCTGGTCGACGGCTCGGAATTCCACGAGTTCAAGGCGCGCTACGGCAAGACCCTGGTGACCGGCTTTGCCCATCTGCACGGCTATCCGGTGGCGATCGTCGCCAACAACGGCATCCTGTTCTCGGAATCCGCGCTGAAGGGCGCGCATTTCATCGAGCTGGCCAATCAGCGCGGCGTTCCGCTGGTGTTCCTGCAGAACATCACCGGCTTCATGGTCGGCAAGCGCTACGAGAACGCCGGCATCGCCAAGGACGGCGCCAAGATGGTCACCGCCGTGGCCTGCTCCGCGGTGCCCAAGTTCACGGTGGTGATCGGCGGCAGCTTCGGCGCCGGCAACTACGCCATGTGCGGCCGCGCCTACGGCGGGCGCTTCCTGTGGATGTGGCCCAATGCGCGCATCAGCGTGATGGGCGGCGAACAGGCCGCCGGCGTGCTGGCCACCGTCAAGCGCGATGGTCTGGAAGCGGCAGGCAAGTCCTGGAGCACGGTGGAAGAAGAGGCGTTCAAGGCGCCGATCCGCGAACAGTACGAGCGTCAGGGTCACCCCTGGTACGCCAGTGCGCGGCTGTGGGACGACGGCATCATCGATCCCGCCGATACCCGGCGCGTGCTGGGCCTGGCGATCTCGGCCAGCCTGAATGCGCCGATCGAGCCGACACGCTACGGCGTGTTTCGCATGTGACCGCTCATCCGCGACGGGCGCGGCAACGGCGGGCGCGGATTCGCCGCGCTCAGAAAAACTCGTATTCCAGCTGGAAGCGCAGCGTGCGATCCGGCGAGCCGTTGACGCTGCCGAACAGCAGCGCGGCGTCGTATTTCAGCGCGCGCCCCGCACCCAGCGCGGTGCGTCCGAAGAACGCCGGACCGAGCTTGTTCTCGGCGACATGCAGGCCGCCGATGCGGCCGAACGAACCGAAACCCTGCAGGCCCGGCTCGAACAGCACGTTGCCGCGCCACTTCCACTGCCAGGCGTACTCGAACTCGGTACCGGGTTCGCGATCGCGGTTGAGACCGCGCTTGAACAGCAGGTTGAGATTGACCAAAGCGCGTCCGAATTCTTTCTGCAGCATCGGCCCCAGTTCGACGTAGTTCTTCTTCGCCAGCCGATCGTGGGCGATCTCGGCGAACAGGCCGACATCCATCCAGTGCTCGCCGATCTCGGTCAGCTGGAACACGTTCTCCCATTCGTAGCCCTCGACCCGCGCGGCACTGCCCGGGGTCTTCGCGTAGAACACCGCGAGCTCGGTGAACCAGCGTGGCGCAACGCCGTAGCCGATGTCGGTGACATACTGCTGTGCGCGGTCTCCAGGCTGGCCGGGCCACTGCTGAAAGCCGCCACGCATCTCCAGCTCCCATTCACCGTAGCTGACCTGGGGCATGTAAACCTTGGACGCGGGGCCGGCCTGGGCCAGCGCCGGGATGCACGCGAGCAGCAGCGCGAGCGCGGGGTGAAAGCGTGAGAAGGGTCGGTTGCGGATCATCGGGATACCCTGGGTCTGGAATCGAAGCGAACGAGATCCGCGCGCCGTGCCGGCACGATGATTTCGGAACAGGGAAAACTCAGTCGCTCACGGCTCGCCGCGGCAGCGCCGGGTGCGTGGTGCGCACCCTTGTGTCCGCAAGGCGCATGCCGCCGGCCAGCAGCAGCAGCGTCGCCAGCCAGGCCAGCAGCTGGACCGGCGCCGGCCGCGCGGTGTAGCCGACCAGCACATGCAGCGCCTGACCCGGCAATGAGTGCTCGCCGAGCAGCGCCGAGCTGTCCCAGAGCGGCTCGCCCAGCGTCGGAAGCAGATCGGCCTGCACCAGGAACGCCATCGCATCCGCAGTCAACCCGGCCGCCAGCAGGATCAGCAATGCGTTGGTGGCGCCGAAGAAATGCCGCATCGGGATGCGCAACAGGCCGAAGTACAGCAGCAGCCCGGTCGTCACGCCGGCCGCGAGGCCCAGCGCCAGCCCCGCACTCAGGTGGCCGGCGCCGCCGGCGAGCATGCCGTAGAGAAACAGCACCACCTCGGAACCTTCGCGCAGCACCGCCAGCGCCACCACCGCGACCAGCACGGTCAGCGGACTGGCGCCGGTGCGCACCGCCCGGCCGACGCCCTGCATCTGCGTCGCCAACGCGCGCCCATGGGATGCCATCCAGATGACGTGCCAGGCGATCATCAGCACCGCCGCCAGCAGCACGCCGGCGTTGAAGACTTCCTGGCCGACGCCGCTGAACAGCGCGGCGATGCGGCCGGCACCCAGCGCCACCAGCACCGCACCGAGCGCGCCCAGGCCGATGCCGCCCAAGAGCGCCGCGCCGCGCCGCGGCACGCCACGCGTGGCGGCAGCCACGATCGAGACGATCAGTGCCGCTTCGAGCACTTCACGGAAGACCAGCAGGGCAATCGCGAGCATGACGTCACTCCACGCGCAGCACACCCTGCGCCGTCGCAGGGTTGAACTCGCCGAAAAAACGGTACTGCCCCGGCGGCAGCGGACCGACGAAGACCACTGCGCTGCTGTTCGGCAGGATGATCTTCTCGCGGTCGAAATCGTTGCTCTCGAACTCCTCCGGCGTGGCGTCGCGGTTCTCGATCACCAGCTTGACCTTGGTGTTGGCGGGAATCGCCAGCGTGGCCGGCTGGAAGCGATGGTCCACGATCAGCAGCCGCAGTGACGGCGACTCGGCGGCGGTCGATCGCCCGGCGCCGAGAACAGCCAGCGCCAGAGCGACCGACAGGCGGGTTGGAAAGCGCAGCGGCATGGGCAGTCCTCGGTTGACGGCATTAATGATAACGATTCGCATTTGCTATGGCAAGAGCCGCCCGGACTCCGGATCCGTCCCGCTATGATTCCCGTCCTGCCCGGAGTGCCTATGTCCGATCCGATCGCGATTCGCCGCCAGGGCGCGGCTCTGGTCCTGACCCTGGTGCGCCCGCAGGTGCACAACGCCTTCGACGACGGGCTGATCGCTCGCCTGGACGCCGCCCTGCTCGAGGCTGACGCCGACCCCGCGGTGCGTGCCGTGGTACTGACCGGTGCCGGCAGCACCTTTTCGGCCGGGGCGGATCTGGGCTGGATGCGGCGCATGGTGGCGGCCGGGCCCGAGGACAACCGCGCCGACGCGCTGCGCCTCGCGGCGCTGATGCGCACGCTCAACTTCCTCTCCAAGCCGACGATCGCTCGCGTCAACGGTGCGGCCTACGGCGGCGGCGTCGGTCTGATCGCCTGTTGCGACATCGCGATCGGCGTCGAGGGCGCCAAGTTCGCGCTGAGTGAAGTCAGGCTGGGCCTGGTGCCGGCGGTGATCTCGCCCTACGTCAGCGCCGCGATCGGCGCCCGTCAGGCGCGGCGGCTGTTCGTCAGCGGGGAAGTGTTCGATGCCGCCGAAGCCCTGCGCATCGGACTGCTGCACCAGTGCGTGCCGGCCGCGAATCTCGACGCGACCGTCGATCGCAACCTGCATGCCCTGGGCAAGGGCGGACCGCTGGCCCAGCACGCGGCCAAGCGCCTCGCGCTGCGGCTGGCCGGAATGACCCCTGACGGCGCCGACGCGCTCGACCGCGAGCACGCCGCGCTGATCGCCGCGCTGCGGGTTTCGCCGGAAGGCCAGGAAGGCCTGGGCGCGTTTCTCGAAAAGCGGCCACCCGGCTGGGTCGCACCCGACGCATGAATACGGGCCCACGCATGTTCCGACGCATCCTCATCGCCAACCGCGGCGAGATCGCCTGCCGCATCATCCGCACCTGCCGGCGCATGGGGATCGAAACCGTCGCCGTGTACTCGCAAGCCGACGCCGGCGCCCAGCACGCGCGGCTGGCCGATCGCGCGCTGCCGATCGGCGGCCCGCGACCGCAGGACAGCTATCTGCGGCACGAGGCGATACTGGCCGCGGCGAAGATCAGCGGAGCCGAAGCCATCCATCCGGGCTACGGCTTCCTGTCCGAGAGCGCCGACTTCGCCGAGGCCGTCGAACGCGCGAACCGGGTGTTCATCGGCCCGCATGCGGCATCGATGCGCGCGATGGGATCCAAGGCCGGCGCCAAGGACCGGATGGCGGCGCACGGCGTGCCGGTGGTGCCGGGCTATACCGGCGACAACCAGGACCCGCGGCACCTCGCCCGCGAAGCCGCGCGCATCGGCTTTCCGCTGATGATCAAGGCCGCGCACGGCGGAGGCGGCAAGGGCATGCGCATCGTGCGCGATGCGGAGGCTTTCCCAGCCGCCCTGGAATCCTGCCGGCGCGAAGCGGACAGCGCCTTCGGCCGTGACCGCGTGCTGCTCGAACGCTATGTCGAAACGCCGCGCCATATCGAGTTCCAGATCTTCGGCGATGCGCACGGACAGGTGATTCATCTCGGCGAACGCGAATGCTCGGCGCAGCGCCGCTACCAGAAAGTGCTGGAGGAGACGCCCTCGCCCTTCCTCACGCCCGAGCTGCGCGCGCGGATGGGCGCTGCCGCCGTGGCGGCGGGGCGTGCGCTGGACTACGTCAATGCCGGCACCGTGGAGTTCATCGTCGGGCCGCAGGGCGACTTCCACTTCATGGAAATCAACGCCCGGTTGCAGGTCGAACATCCGGTCACGGAAATGGTCACCGGACTGGATCTGGTCGAATGGCAACTGCGCGTCGCCGCCGGCGAGCCCCTGCCCCTGGCGCAGGAACAGGTGCTCCGCAGCGGACACGCGATCGAGCTGCGTCTCTATGCCGAAGATCCCGCGCAGAACTTCCTGCCCGGATCAGGGCGCCTGGAGCGGCTGCGACTGCCGTCGCCGTCGGCCCATGTGCGGATCGATGCCGGGGTGATCGCCGGCGATAGGGTGACGATCTTCTACGACCCGATGATCGCCAAGCTGATCGTTCACGATGGCGACCGCACGCGCGCGCTGGCACGCATGCGCGAAGCGCTGGCGGCGTGCGCGATCGCGGGCCCGAAATCGAACATCGCCTTCCTCGAGGCGCTGATCCGCCATCCGGCCGTCGTCGAGGGCCGCATCGACAGCGGCTATCTCGACCGCCATCTCGACGAGTTCCTGCCCGCGGATGCCACGCCGGATCCGCGGGCACTCGCGGCGGCGACGCTGGCGGTGCTGCTTGACGACGAGGCGCGCGCCGATCGGCCCGCCATCGGCGCGGACCCCCACACGCCCTGGCGCGCGGTCGATGCCTGGCGCCTCGACGGCCACGGCGAGCGACGCGTGCTGCTCGCCCACGGCGCCCAGCGTCACCTGCTGGGTGCCAGCGGCAGCGGCGGCAACTACCTGCTGCGCAGCGCGGCGGGCCAGGTCGAGATCACCGATGCGCGGCTCGCCGAAGGCTGGCTGAGCGCCACGCTGGACGGCGTGATGCAGCGCTGGCAGGTCCACCTGCACGCCGACCGCGTCGAGGTGCATGACGGCAGCCGCCGTCACGGCTTCGAGCACCCGCCGGCGTTCGCACCCGCGGCCGCCGCGACGGTCGACAGCGATCGGGTCCTCGCGCCCATGCCCGGCCGCATCGTGCTGGTACGTGCCCGCATCGGCGCCGAGGTGGCCGCCGGCGATGAACTGCTGGTGATGGAGGCGATGAAGATGGAACTGGCGCTGAAGGCCCCGCGCGCCGGCGCCATCGCGGCGGTCGGCGTCGCGGTCGGCGACTTCGTCGAAGCCGACGCGGTGCTGGTACGGTTTGCCGATGTCCCCTGAGCCGCGCAGCGGTCATCGCCGGCCCTGATTCCACCGGATTCAACCATGAGCCTCCTTCCCGCCCAGGTCCGCATCGTCGAGGTCAGCCCGCGCGACGGCCTGCAGAACGAACCGGCACCGGTGCCGACCGCCGTCAAGATCGAGCTGATCGATCGCCTCGCGGCCTGCGGCCTGCCGGTGGTCGAGGCCACCAGCTTCGTCAGCGCGCGTTGGGTACCGCAACTGGCCGACGGCGCCGCGGTGCTGGCCGGCATCCATCGCCGCGCCGGCGTGCGCTATCCCGTGCTGGTGCCGAACTTGCGCGGCTACGCGGCGGCGCGCGCGGCCGGGGCCGATGACATCGCGGTGTTCACCGCCGCCTCCGAGGCCTTCAACCGCAAGAACATCAACGCCTCGATCGACGAGTCGCTGGAACGTTACCTGCCGGTGCTGGAACAGGCACGCGCCGAGGGCGTGCGCGTGCGCGGCTACGTGTCGACCGTGCTGGGCTGTCCCTACCAGGGCCCGGTGCCGCTGGCCGATGTGGTGCGGGTCGCCGCGCGCCTGCATGCGCTGGGCTGCACGGAGATCTCGCTGGGCGACACCATCGGCATCGGCACGCCGCTGCAGGCACGGGCGATGCTGCGCGCGGTCGCCGGCGAGGTGCCGCTGGCCGCATTGGCGGTGCACTTCCACGATACCTACGGCCAGGCGCTGGCCAACATCCTCGCCTGCCTCGAGGAGGGTGTCGGCGTCGTCGACAGCGCGGTCGCCGGGACCGGCGGCTGCCCTTACGCACGCGGCGCTACCGGCAACGTCGCCAGCGAGGACGTGGTCTACATGCTGCACGGCATGGGCATCGCCACCGGCGTCGACCTGCCGGCCCTGATCGCCGCCGGACAGTGGCTGTCCGGGCAGCTCGGACGGGCCACGGCCAGCCGGGTGGCACGCGCCATGACCTGACGCCGAAGGCCGGTCCGCCGTCGCGGGCGCGGTGCTATGCTCGAAACCGGTTTGGCCGTTGGGCGCTTGACAGGGGGCCCCGTGCGGCAGTCGCAGCCGTCAATCGCTGCTGTCCCGGATCGGGTTGCCGCCATCGATGCGGCGACCGCGGGTTCGCTGCATGCCCTGCTTGCGCTGCTCGACGCCCTGCCCGAGGCCTTGCTGCTGCTCGACAACGCGGGCTGCGTGCTCGCCGCCAACCGCGCCGCCGGCGACCTCTACCGCCAGCCGGCGGCCGAGCTGCAGGGCCTGGCGCTGGCCGCGCTCGATCCGGCGCTTTCGCCGCTGGCGCTCGCCGACGCCGCAGCGCGTGCCGAAACCGGCATCGAGCTGCACCAGAGCGGCAGTCATCGCCGCGCCGACGGCAGCCTGTTCGCGGCCGATCTCTGGCTGCGCGCCTGCAGCGGTCCCGGCGCTGCGCGTCTGCTCGCGCGGGTGCGCCCCGCGCAGGCGCCCGCCGGCGCGGAGGACGATGCCCGCTACCGCCTGCTGCTGCAGGCGATGGACAAGGGCGTGCTGATCCAGGACGCCGAGGGCCGGATCGTCGCGGTCAATCCTGCCGCCTGCCGCATCCTCGGTCTCAGCGAGACCGAAATCCTGCAGGTGCGTCGCGAGGTGCTGCGCGAATGGCGGGTGGTCGACGAGCACGGCACGCTGGTTGCCTTCGAGGACCTGGCCGGCAATCGCGCGCTGCGCGAGGGCCGCAGCATCGAAAGCACGCTGCTCGGCGTGTATCTGCCGCACCTGCACGCCTACCGCTGGCTGTCGCTGACCGCCGTGCCGCAGTTCCGCGACGGCGATACGCGGCCGTTCCAGGTGGTGTCGACCTTCAGCGACGTCAGCACGCTGAAACGACAGGCGGACCTGTTCGACGAGACGCAACGGCTGGCCGGCATCGGCGGCTGGGAAATCGATGACGCGCACGGGGTGGCCTACTGGACCGACGAGATGTACCGCATCCACGACCTGCCGACGGGCGTGGCCATCAGCGAGGCCCGGGCGCTGGATTTCATCGACCCCGAGGATCGCGAGCTGCTGGAGCGCGCGCTGCTGGAAGCACGCACGCTGGCACGGACGTTCGATCTGGAGCTGCGACTGCACAGCGCGATCGGCCGCCGGCGCTGGGTGCGCAGCCTGGGCAAGCCGCTGCTGCACGAGGGCCGCGTCTTCGGCGTCACCGGCAGCGTGCAGGACATCACCGAGCGCAAGCTGGTCGAAGAGCAGCTCAAGCGCCAGGCGACCACCGATCGCGTCACCGGCCTGCCCAACCGCGACACCCTGCTGGCACAGCTGGCGCAGGCGGTCGCCGACGCGCAGGCCGCCGCCGCACCCGCGGTACTGTTCGTCGATCTCGACCGTTTCAAGGTCGTCAACGACGTGCTCGGCCACATCGAGGGCGACCGCCTGCTGATCGCCGCGGCCGAGCGCCTCAGCCGCAGCATCGCCGGCAGCCACGCCGCGCTGGCGCGCTGGGGCAGCGACGAGTTCGCCCTGTTTCTGCAGGCAGCGGCGGGCGCCGCGGTCCCCGGGCAGCTGGCCGAGCGCATCGTCAACGCATTCCGCCAGCCGCTGCGCCACGGCGGCGAGGAGTTCACCCTCACCGCGTCGGTCGGCATCGCGACCTTCCCCGAGCACGGGCGCTCGGCGCAGCAACTGATGCGCAACGCCGAGGCGGCGATGCTCGAGGTCAAGCGCCGCGGCCGCGATGGCTGGCAGGCCTTCACACCCGGGCTGGAGCAGGCGATCGACGAACGCCAGCGCATCGAATCGGCGCTGCGGCGCGCGCTCGACGACGCCGAGTTCCGCCTCGTCTGGCAGCCCAAGGTGGCGCTGGCGCGCGGCAGCATCCATGGCCTCGAGGCGCTGCTGCGCTGGCGCAGCGGCAGCCTCGGCGAAATCGCCCCCGCGCAGTTCGTGCCGCACGCGGAAAACTCCGGCGAAATCGTGCGCATCGGCGCCTGGGTGATCGTCGACGCCTGCCGGCAATTGCGCGCATGGATCGATCGCGGCGCGGTGCCGGGCCACGCCGCGGTCAACGTGTCGTTCCGCCAGCTGCTCAGCGGCACGCTGTACGACACCGTGGCCGCGGCGTTGCGCGAATACGGCCTGCCCGGGCGCCTGCTCGAGCTGGAAATGACCGAGCGCGTGCTGATCGAGGATGCCGCCGACACCCTGGAAGTCCTCACCGCGATCAAGCGCCTCGGCGTGCGCATCACCATCGACGATTTCGGCGAGGGCTATTCGTCGCTGAACTACCTGCGCCGGCTGCCGCTCGACGGCATCAAGATCAGCCATGCCTTCATGCAGGGCATTCCCCACAACGGCATCGACAACGCGATCTGCGAGGCCATCGTGCGCATGGGCCGCAGCCTCGGCCTGGCGGTCACCGCCGAGGGCGTCGAAACCGAGCTCCAACGCGATTTCCTGATTGCGCTGGGCACCCCGTTCGCGCAGGGCTTCCTGTTCAGTCCGCCGCTGGAGCAGGTGCAGATCGGCCGTTTTCTCGACGCCTGGGGCGACCGCGCCTGAGCACGCCGCTATCATCGCGCCCAGTCCCCCGGAGGCCGCGATGAAGCCAGCGTTCCAGATCCGCCTGATCGAGGCGCGCGACGATGCCGCCGTGGCCGCAATCATTCGTGCCGTGATGCCCGAGTTCGGCGCCGACGGACCGGGCTTCGCGATCCACGATCCGGAGGTCGCGGCCATGAGCGGCGCCTACGCGGCGCCGGGGCGCGTCTATTACGTGGTCGAGCGCGACGGTGTCGTCGCGGGCGGCGGCGGCATCGCCGCACTGGAAGGCAGCGAGCCCGACCTCTGCGAACTGCGCAAGATGTATTTCCTGCCCCTCCTGCGCGGACTCGGTGCCGGTACGGCGCTGATGCGACGCTGTCTGGATGCCGCGCGTTCGCTCGGCTACCGCCGTTGCTACATCGAGACGCTGACCGGGATGGACGCCGCGCAGGCGCTGTATCTCCGGAGCGGTTTCACGCCGTTGCGCGCGCCGTTGGGCCGTACCGGCCACTTCGCCTGCGACCGCTATTTCATCCGCGCCTTGTAAACCCGTTTCCGGCGCGGCGCGCGACTCGGCTAAAATCGCCGTTTATCCAGGCAGGGATTGACCCATGCAGCTCGACCAGGTCAAGGCGGTCATCACCGGCGGCGTCTCCGGGCTCGGTTTCGCGGTGGCGAAGCGGCTGGCCGCGGCGGGCGCGCAGGTGGCGCTGCTCGACGTCAATGCCGAGCGTGCGCAGGCGGCGCTGGCCGAACTGGGCGGCGCCGCGCATTTCTTCCGCACCGACGTCAGCTCCGAGGAGAGCGTCGTCGCCAACCTGGCCGCGGCGCAGGCGGCGATGGGCGGACTCAACGCCGCGGTCAGCTGCGCCGGCATCCTCGGCGCCGGTCGCGTGCTGGGCAAGGACGGCCCGCTGCCGCTGAAAAACTTCGCCGGCACGGTGATGGTCAATCTGGTCGGCAGCTTCAATGTCGCCAAGGGCGCCGCCAATCTGATGCAGTACAACGCGGCGGGTGATGACGGCGAACGCGGGGTGATCGTCAACACCGCGTCGATCGCGGCGTATGAAGGCCAGATCGGCCAGGCCGCCTACGCCGCCTCCAAGGGCGGCGTGGTCGCCATGACCCTGCCGATGGCGCGCGAGTTCGCCCGCATCGGCGTGCGCGTGATGACGGTGGCACCCGGCGTGTTCCATACACCGATGGTCGAGGGCATGCCCGAGGCGGTCTATCAGTCGCTGTGCGCCCAGGTGCCCTACCCGGCGCGCCTCGGCACACCGGCCGAGTTCGCCGATGCCGTGGCCTTCATCCTGCAGAACCGCTACATGAACGGCAGCGTGGTGCGCGTCGACGGCGCGATCCGGCTGCAGCCGAAATAGCCGTGGCGCCCATGCTTGATGACTTCGATTGCACGCCCCGTGCCGCCGCGCATGCCCCCTGCCGCTCCGGTTCACCGCTACCGGCCACCGCTACCCGAGTTCACCATGAAAGCCTCCGAAATCAAACGCGGTTTCGTCGTCGAGCACGACGGCAAGGTCTACCAGGTCCGTGACGTCGAACGCAGCGCGCCGACCGCGCGCGGCGGCAACGTCACCTTCCGCTTCACCCTCTACAGCGTGCCGGGCGCCGGCAAGCTCGACCTCAGCCTGCGCGCCGACGACGAATTGAAAGACGTCGATCTGGCGCGCCGCCAGGCGACGTTTTCCTACATGGACGGCGATGCCTTCGTGTTCATGGATGTCGAGGACTACACCCAGTACCTGCTGGGCCCGGATGTCGTCGGCGATGCCGCCGGCTATATCACCGAGGGACTGGAAGGCTGCTATGTGCAGGTGATCGACGACCAGCCGGTGGGCCTGCAGCTGCCGCCCAGCGTCGTCCTGACCGTGGTCGACACCGCACCCGAATTGAAGGGCGCCAGCGCCACCAAACGCCCCAAGCCGGCGACGCTGCAGACCGGCCTGGAGATCCAGGTGCCGGAATACATCGTCAGCGGCGAGCGTGTGCAGGTGAGCACACTGACCGGCGAGTTCAATGGTCGAGCTTGATGCGTTGGCGAGATGCCTTGAATGGCATCTCGCGCATCAAGCTCGGGCGAGGCAGGAGGCCGAGCGGAGTACGCGGCAGGGACGCCCCCTCGCGACCACCTGACCGGCGTTGGCGAGATGCCTTGAATGGCATCCGCATCTTGCCCCGCGCCGGCTTGCTCGCGAGACTGCAGCCATGGCGTCCCCCTGGTCCCTGCGCCGCACGCTGCGCGACAGTCTGCTGCGCATCAAACATCCCGACGTGCCGCTGGCCGTCGCGCTGCGCAACACCGCGGGCGTCGCCGCGCCGCTGATCGCCGGTGCGCTCGGCGGCCATCTCGATGCCGGCATCGGCGTTGCCGCCGGCGCACTGAACGTGATGTTCTCCGATCAGCCCGGGCCGTATCGGCAGCGGCTGCGGGCGATTCTGCTGGCGGCGCTGGGCGGCGCGCTGTCGGGCTATGCAGGCTTCGTGTTCGGCGCCCAGCGCGATGCCATGATCGCGCTCGCGCTGGCATGGGGTTTCGCCGGCGGCATGCTGGTGCTGTTCGGTAGCGCAGCGACCCGGGTCGGCATGACCAGCATGATCCTGCTGGTGATCGCGGCGGCAACCCCGCTGGCGCCTGCGGCCGCAGCCAATGCCGCCGCGTTGCTCTTTGCCGGCGGCGTGCTGCAGGCGCTGCTGGCGGTCATCGCCTGGCCGCTGCAGCGCTATCGCCCCGAGCGCACCGCGCTGGCGCAGACCTATCGCGAGATCGCCGCACTGGCCCGGCACCCGCCGCCACGCGATGCGCCACCGGCAGCAACCGACGCGCTGACCGCGCTGCAGGACATCCTGCTCGGGCACGATCAGGCACGCGGCCGGGCCATGGAGGCATTCCGCGTCCTGCTCGACGAAGCCGAACGCATTCGCCTCGAACTGCTGGCGCTGAGCGAGCTGGATTCGACGCCCTCAACGCTGGATGCCGCGCGCGCGGACACCGCTGACGTGCTCGATGCGATCGCGACCGCGCTCGATAGCGGCGATCCGCCACGCACGACCGATACCGCGCTGAAACGTCTCGACCAGGCGCAGACGACCGTGCCCGCGACGCTGCAACCGCATCTGTCGGCGCTGGGCGGCGCACTCGGCGCCGCGGTCCGCAATGCCGACTGGGCCGGCAGTCGCGGCGAGCTGCGCGCGGCCCGCGCCGAGCGCGAGCTGCCGCCGGCGCTGCGCGGCACGGCACCGCTGGTGCAGTTGCGCGCCAACCTCAATCCGCGCGCGGTCGCCTTCCGCCACGCGCTGCGCATGGCGTTCGCGCTGGCGCTCGGCGTCGCCGCCGAGCACGTGCTCGGACTGGCGCACGGCTACTGGTTGCCGATGACGCTGGCGATCGTGCTGCGCGCGGACTTTGCCTCGACCCTGCAATTCGGCTTGCTGCGCGCGATCGGCACCCTGCTCGGCCTGGTGCTGACCTCGGTGCTGCTGCTGTTGGCGCCGGGCCTGGCGGCGAAGATCGCGATGCTGGCCGCCTTGTGCTTCCTGTTCCGCTGGCTGGCCAGTGCCAACTACGCGCTGGCAGTGGCGGCACTGACCGGCACCGTGGTGATCCTGCTCGATCTTGATGGCCTGTCGCCGGCGCAGTCGCTGCATGACCGCGCGATCGCCACCGTGCTGGCCTGCGCAGCGGCGCTGGCGGGATATCTCGTCTGGCCCACCTGGGAGCGCGGTCGCGTGCGGACCGCCTTCGCGCTGATGCTGGACAGTTATGCGCTTTATCTTGAAACGCTGGCCAGCGGCGGCGACCGCGAGCGGCGGGCGCACGCGCGCGCCGCGGCTCGCGTTGCCCGCAGCAATGCGCTGGCCTCGCTGGAACGGCTGCGTGCCGAACCGGCGACGCCAACCGCCCTGCTGGCGCTGATCGAACGCCTGTTTGCCCATGCCAGCCGTCTGGTGCGCAGTGCGATGGCGCTGGAAGCGACGCTCGGCGACACCGGCAGCGATCCGCACGCTGCCATCGCTGCCATGCAGGTGCGCCAGCTCGCCGCGCGTGTGCGCGATCCGCGCGCAACCGCGGCAAGCGAGCGTGTGGCCTCCGCTCCCGCCGCCGCGGGTGACGCCGCGCGGGCGCGGCTGCACGCGCGCATCGCCGATGCACTGGCCGCCCTGCGCCACGCGCTGGACGAGGCGACCGCGTGAGGCACCGCGCTACACTGCGCGCCGGCGCAGCGACCGCCCTGGCCATCCGGCCGCGGCGTGGCGGCGTGCCCGGCTCGCTCGTCCCTGCGCTCCCTGTCGAGGAACTGCCATGTCCGATCGCCACCTGTCGCGCCTACTGACCCTCGTCGCACTGATGCTTGCCTGCGGCGGCAACGCCTTCGCCACCGATTACAGCCTCGCCGCCGGCAGCGTGCGTTTCAGCGCGCCCGGCACCTGGCCGCAGATCATGGAGAAAGCCGACGGCGATCCGCAGTTCATCGCCTTCCAGGTGCCCGACCCGTCGCCCACCGGGCACCAGGTGCTGGCGCGCGTCACCGTCTCCGTGCATGCGGTGAGCGATGCCCGGGCCTTCAAGACCTGGGTCGATGCCGGGCTGGCCAAGGCACGCGGCCTGCCGCAGTACAAGTCGGGCAGCGCCGCCGGTTCCGGCCGCTTCGTCTACACCGCCATGGAAAACGGGCAACGCCTGTACTACCGCGAAAGCTACTACTTCAAGGGCGACGAGGGCGTGCAGTTGCGCTGCGTGCGGCCGCTGGCCAGCCAGGCCGGGCCGGCGTGGACCGCCGCTTTCGATCGCGGCTGCGATGCCGTCGCAAGCAGCCTCGGCAGCTGAGATGGACGCGAACGCGGCCGCGAGCGAAGCGCATGCCCTGGCACTCGACGCCGCCGATCCGCTCAGCGCGCTGCGCGACGAATTCCTGATTCCGCCGCACGGCAGCGGCGAGCAGGCCTATTTCTGCGGCAACTCGCTGGGCCTGCAGCCGCGCGCGGTGCGCGCCGCCCTCGAGCGCGAGCTCGACGGCTGGGCCCTGCGCGCGGTCGAGGGCCATTTCGAAGGCGCACACCCCTGGCTGCGCATGCAGGACGAACTGGCGCCGACGCTGGCCGCGCTGGTCGGCGCCGAGCCGGCGGAAGTCGTGGTGATGAACGCGCTCACCGTCAACCTGCACCTGATGATGGCCAGCTTCTACCGTCCGACGCCGGAGCGTCACGCCATCCTGATCGAGCAGGGCGCGTTTCCCTCGGACCGTCATGCCGTGCTCGGCCAGCTGGCGCTGCACGGCCACGACCCGCGGTCGGCCCTGATCGAGGTGGCGCCGGACGCCGACGGGCACTTCGGCACCGCCGCGTTTGCCGCCGCGCTGGCCGAACAGGGCCACCGCATCGCCCTGGTGCTGCTGCCGGGCGTGCAATACCTCAGCGGCCAGTTGCTGGACCTGCGCGCACTGAGCGAGCTGGCACATCGCCAGGGCTGCTGCGTCGGCTTCGACCTGGCCCATGCGGTGGGCAATGTGCCGCTGGCGCTGCATGACAGCCACTGCGATTTCGCCGTCTGGTGCAGCTACAAATATCTCAACGGCGGGCCCGGCGCGCCGGCCGGCTGCTTCGTGCATGCCCGCCACGCGCACACGCCGCGACCGCGGCTGGCCGGCTGGTGGGGCCACGAGGCGGCGACCCGCTTTCGCATGGCTCCCGGGTTCGTGCCGGAAGCCGGCGCGGCGGGATGGCAGGTATCGAACCCGCCGATCCTGGCCATGGCACCGCTGCATGCCAGCCTCGAACCGTTCCGGCGCGTCGGCATGGCGCGCCTGCGCGAGCGCTCGCTGCGCCTGACCGGTCATCTGGAAACGCTGATCCGCACCCGCCTCGACCGCGTGCTGGAGATCCGCACGCCCGCGGATCCGGCGCAGCGCGGCTGCCAGCTGAGCCTGCGCGTGCGCGGCGGGCGCGGTGCCGGGCGCGCGCTGTTCGAGCACCTCGTCGCGCAGGGCGTGATCGGCGACTGGCGCGAGCCGGACGTGATCCGGCTGGCGCCGGTGCCGCTGTACAACCGGCACATGGACAACCTGCGCGCCGTGCTCGCCATCGAGCACTGGGCGGCACGCCAGTAAGCGACGCGCCACCCGTCCCGCGGGACAGGGCGTGTCGAGTGCACGGCTTGCCCATGCCGACGCGATCCGCACGCGGGCGTCGCCGGCGCACCCGCTCGGGAGCAGGCCAGGCCCCGGCGTCAGTCGCCCATCTGCTTTTGCAGATGCTCGCGACGTTCCTGCGCATCCAGACTCAGCGTGGCGATCGGGCGCGCTTCCAGGCGCTCAACCCCGATTTCCTCGTCGGTCTCCTCGCAGAAGCCGTAACGGCCTTCCTCGATGCGCCGCAGGGCGTTGTCGATCTTGGAAATCAGCTTGCGGTAGCGATCGCGGGTGCGCAGTTCGAGCGAATTCTCGGTTTCGCGCGTGGCACGCTCGGCGTCGTCGCCGACGTCGCGCACCTCGTCGCGCAGGTTTTCCATGGTCTGGCGCGATTCCTCGACCAGGTCGTCGCGCCATTTGCGCAGCTTCTCGCGGAAGTACGCCAG
The DNA here is from genome assembly GCA_028870665.1 of Lysobacteraceae bacterium. Taxonomy (GTDB): domain Bacteria; phylum Pseudomonadota; class Gammaproteobacteria; order Xanthomonadales; family Rhodanobacteraceae; genus Metallibacterium. The sequence continues at coordinate 23,647 of JAGWPB010000021.1, read as the reverse complement.
CTGGTACGGGCCCATGTACTCCTCTTTCGCGGAGGGACGGTAACCGGGCGGCAGCTTGATGGTGACGGAAAGAGGCAGCGCGTAACGGCCATCCTCCTTGGTGATGCCGGCATCGATGCCGGGAAGCGAGACGGGGACTTTGCGAGCGGATGACTTCACGAGGGTCCTGCTGGATGGAACACGGATGGGGGGAGGGACAATGGCACGCACATTCGCCGCGGCCGCTGGCCGCGCAGGGCTGGCTGACGACCGAGCCGCGGGAACGGCCTTGATCACCCGCTGGTGCGTCGGCCTGGCATTGGCCTTGCTCTTGGTCTTAACGGCAGGCTTGCCCGGCGCGGGCTTGCGCGCCACGGGCCGGGCCGCCTTTGCGGGGTGCGCCGACTTGCCGCCGCGCGCCGCCGCTTTCCGGCTGGCGCCGGGCCGCTTCGCCACCGCATGCCGCGCGATCGATTTCCCGGCGGCGACGTGCCTGCCGGAGGTGCCCGTGCGGGTGGCCGCGGGCTTTTTCGTTGCCGGCGGCTTGCGCGCCGGCGTTGCTTTCTTCGCGGGAGACGGCTTCTTCGCGGGAACCGGCCGCTTCGCCGGCGTCGCCTTCTTCGCGGGAGACGGTTTCTTCGCGGAAGCCGGCCGCTTCGCCCGAGCCGGCTTCTTCGCGGGCGTCGCCTTCTTCGGGGGCGTCGGCTTCTTCGCCAGCGGCCGCGACGTCGCGACCGGTCGGGACTTGCTCGCCGGCTTGCTCTTGCTGGCCGCGATACCTGCCTTGGTCGGCCTGGACCGCGTTGCGGATTTCTTCATTTCGTCTGCCTCCCCAACGTGCCCGAAATTTGCGGGCGACGCGCCGCATGCCGCGGCGATTGCTGCTGCTCCGTCGTCGCGGCCATTGAGGCGCGACGGCGGGCTGTTATAGCCTAGAGACCTTACACCAGCAAGCGCCGCGCACCGCCTCCGCGCGCCGCATCGGCGCTTCGCGTGACCCGTCTGATCCTGTTCCTGCTCGCCCTGTACAAGCGCCTGCTCAGTCCGCTGCTCGGATCGCGCTGCCGCTTTCATCCCAGCTGCGCCGATTACGCGCGCGTGGCGGTGGCTCGCTTCGGGGCGCGGCGCGGCGGCGTGCTCGCGCTCTGGCGCCTGCTGCGTTGCCAGCCGTTGTGCGACGGCGGGCTCGATCCTGTCCCCGAACGCTTCATCCTGGCACGCTGCCGCCACCCCGAAGAGGAACACCGATGACTGATGCGTGGCTGATCCGCTCTGCCGAACTGGTGAACGAGGGCCGGCGCTTCCACGCCGATCTGCGCGTGCGCGACGGCCGCATCGAGTCCATCGCCGGCGAACTGGCCGCGCGCGCCGGCGAGCAGGTGGTCGATGCGGCCGGGCTGTGGCTGCTGCCGGGCATGATCGACGACCAGGTGCACTTCCGCGAGCCCGGCCTGACCCACAAGGCCGACATCGAGAGTGAATCGCGCGCCGCCGTGGCCGGCGGCATCACCAGCTTCATGGAGATGCCCAACACCCGCCCGCCCGCGACCGATCGCGACGCGCTGGAGGCCAAGTACGCCCGCGCGGCCCAGGTGTCACGCGCCAACTACGCCTTCTACCTCGGCGCCACCAACGACAATCTCGACGCGATCCGCCGCCTCGATCCGCTGAGCGCGCCCGGCATCAAGGTGTTCATGGGCGCCTCGACCGGCAACATGCTGGTGGACGACCCGGCGACGCTCGACGGCATCTTCCGCGAGGCGCCGGTGCCGATCATCACCCATTGCGAGGACACGCCGACGATCGCGGCCAATCTCGCCGCCGCACATGCGCGCTACGGCGCGGCGATCCCGGTCGAACAGCATCCGCTGATCCGCTCGCGCGAAGCCTGCATCAAGTCCACGCGACTGGCGATCGACCTGGCGCGCCGGCATGGCTCGCGTCTGCACGTGCTGCACCTGTCCACCGCCGACGAGCTGGCGCTGTTCGAACCGGGGCCGGTTGCCGGCAAGCGCATCACCGCCGAAACCTGCGTCCATTACCTGCACTTCTGCGACGCCGACTATCCCCGTCTCGGCAACCGCATCAAGTGCAACCCGGCGATCAAGGCCGCCGCCGACCGCGATGCGATCACCCGCGCGCTGGCCGCGGGCCGCATCGATGTGCTGGCCACCGATCACGCCCCGCACCTGGCGCAGGAAAAGGCGCTCGACTACGACCACGCCCCCGCCGGGCTGCCGCTGGTCCAGTACGCGCTGCAGTGCGCGCTGGAGCGGGTGTTCGCCGGCACGCTGACCCTGGAACGGGTGGTCGAGGCGGTCAGCCACGCCCCGGCGACGCTCTTCAACGTGCGCGAGCGCGGCTTCCTGCGCGAAGGTTACGCGGCCGACCTGGTGCTGGTCGATCCGCGCCGGCCGCACACCGTGACCGACGCCGGGGTGCTCTCGAAGTGCGCATGGTCGCCGTTCGCGGGCGAGACGTTCCGCAGTTCGATCGTCGCGACCTTCGTCAACGGGCGCATGGCATGGGATGGCGCGCAGGTGAACGACACGATCCGCGGCGAACGGCTGGCCTTCGCGCGCGGCTGACGTGAAGCCTCAGAGCGGCTTCAGCGGTGCCAACGCGTGATCGGCGGCGCCGTAGCCGCCCGCGATGCCCTTGCTGGCGACTGCCACGGCATCGTGTGGATGCAGGCTTTCCAGGTGCGAGGCGCGCACCTGGAAATCGGCGATGCGCTCGTCGCCATCCAGCGCCTGCTGCACGCGACGCGCGGCATCCTCGCAGAACATCAGGTTCTGGCCGTTGAGGCGGGCGAAGGCCTGCTCGTCGGCGCGCTTGACCGCGGTCTGCACCGGCGTCTTCAGCGCGCCCTCGACGGCATCGATCAGATCGAGGATCGGGAAATCGAATCCCGGCTGCAGGCGCACGCGGACCTCGGCGTGGCTGCGCTGGCTGTGCGGCGTGGCCAGGATGCCCTGCTCGCTGCCCAGCCACGCCATCACGGCATCGAAGTGCAGCGGGCGGGACCGATCGAAATCGAGGCCGAAGCGCTCCTGGATCAGCTGTCGCGCCAGCGCCGCCGAACACGGGCAGGTCGAGGAATAGGTGATGCGGGTGCCCAGCTCGAGGCTGAAATCGCTGCCGTGCAAGGTCGCCGTGATGGACACCGGGTAGGACTTCCAGCCGCTGTTGTCGCTGACCAGGGCCGGACGCCGCAACAAATGATCGAATTCGACGCGCACCATCGCGCGATCGGAAAGGTCGGCATGCGAATCGAGGAAGCTGCGCAGCAGCTTGCGCATCGAGCACGGCGTCAGCGGCTCGTGAGCGAGCGACTGATCCACGTGCAGATACAGCCGCGACATGTGGATGCCGCGCACCTCGGGCTTGCGCAGGTTGACGTAGGCGGTGACCCGGGCCACGGACGACACCCCGCGGCCGTCGGCGTCGGCGAGCTTGATCGGCACCTCGATGCCACCCATGCCGACCCAGTCGAGCACCCCGGCCACATTCGGCTTGGCGTCCTGGGCCACATCGGGCATCGCGCGGGCGGTGTTGTCTTCGGGTCGCATCGTAGCTTCCTGGACTGGATCGGCCCGGCAGGCCCGGACCGTATGCGACACCCTAGGTGGGGTCACGTTGACGCGCCGTCAATGGATCATGCCCGTACCGGCGCCGTCCGGCCAGCGCCGGCACGACTGGCGCGTGCGGCCTGCCAGGCTGCCAGCAGGGCGAACGGGCCCGGCTGGCTTCGACGGCGCGCCAGGGCCGGCAGCGGATCCGCGTGGCGCGCGGCCGACCGCAGCGCACGGGCATCGAGCCTCAGGTCGAATCCGCGCAGCAGCGGCAGCGGCGCGTTCGCCCGCCGGATCGCCGTGGCGCGCACGCCCAGCGCCGCGCACTGCTCGCGCACCGCCGCACGCCGGGCGGGCGTGTCGGCGGCAAGATCGTCGCGCGCGAGCGCGTGGCGCGCCAGCCGCTGCATCGGCAGCGGCAGCCGCTGTTCCAGGCGCCGTTGCGGCAGTCGCAGCAGATCGCCGACCAGCCACGCCAGCGCCGCTGCCTGCGCCGCCTGATCGGAGTCGGTGCCGGGGCCGCGCCAGCAGGCCGCCTCGAGCGCCGCCCAGGGCGCGCAGACGGCGAGTGCCTGCGTCCACTGCGCGGCGTCATCGACCGGCGTCGCCGCGGCGACGGCGGCCAAGGCGGCTTCGCCCGGTCGCCGCCACAGCGCCGCCTCCACCTGCCTCGCGGCGGCATGCCGCGCCAGCACCTGCGTCAGCGGATGACGCGCCGTGCCGGCGCCGACCGCCGCCATCTCGTCCACCCACCAGCGCAGCTTGGCCGCGGCCACCGGCGGCTCGCGCACATCGGCCAGAACACCGAGCACCGCCTGTTCCAGCGCTGCCAGGGCGCGTGCGGCGTCGGCGTCTTGCGCAGGCAGAAACGCGGTGCAGGCCAGTCGCGCCGGACGCGCGGCGAGCCAGGGCTGGAGCTGACCGTGCAGGGGCGCGTCGCTCATGCGCAGAAGGCATGCCGACGCAGCAGCACGGCGAGTTCATGCGGTGTCGCCACCAGCGCATCCGCCGCCCAAGCGGCCGGGTCCTCGCCGCCGAGATAGCCCCAGGTCGCCACAACCGTGAGCAACCCGGCGGCGCGCCCGGCCTCGACATCGCGGCGATCGTCACCGATGAACACGCTGTCGCGGGGCGCCATGCCCGCCAGGGCGCAGGCGTGCAGCACCGGCGCCGGATCGGGCTTCTTCAAGGCCAGGGTGTCGCCGGCGACGATCGCGGCGGCGCGCGTCGCCAGACCCAGACGGTCCAGCAGCGGCAGCGTGAGCGCGCCGGACTTGTTGGTGACGATGCCCCACGGCGTGCCGGCCCGGTCGAGCGCCGCGAGCAACGGCTCGATACCGGCGAAGGGCCGCGTCCGCGTCGCGAGATCCTTGCCGTAGATGGCCAGAAAGCGCGGCAGCAGCGCGGCGATGGTCTCGGCGTCCGCGTCGGGCCAGGCGCTGCGAATGACGGCAGCGGCGCCGTGCGATGCCACCGCGCGCACCAGGGCGTAGGCGGGCATCGCGCGGTCCTGCTCCGCGCACAATTGCCGCAGCGCCGCGGCCAGCTCGGGCGCGCTGTCGAGCAAGGTGCCGTCGAGGTCGAACAGCACCCCGGCCCGCGGCGGCCGTTCGTTCATGCCGGCCGCTGGGCGCTGACGAGGTAGTTGACCGCGGCATGGCGCGTGATCCAGGCGCGGCGCGTGAACGGTTCGTAGGCGATCCCGGCGACCTCGCGCAGCTGCAATCCGGCATGGCGCAGCAGCGCGGCCAGTTCCGAGGGCTTGAGAAACGCGGCGTAGCGGTGGGTGCCGCGCGGCAGCAGGCGCAGCACGTGCTCGGCGCCGAGGATCGCCACCACGAACGCCAACGGCGTGCGGTTGAGGGTGGACAGGAACAGCTGGCCACCGGGCTTGAGCATGGCCTGCAGATCGGCGATCAGCGCCGCCGGATCGGGCACGTGCTCGATCAGCTCCATGCAGCAGACGGCATCGAAGCCCGCCGGCTCGGCAGCAGCCAGCGCGGCCGAGGACTGCACGCGATAGTCGACGCTGAGGCCGGACTCGTGCAGATGCAGGCGGGCGACGTCGATCAGCGCCGGCGCCAGGTCGATGCCGACGACCCGGGCGCCGGCACGTGCCAGCGTTTCGCTGAGCAGGCCGCCGCCGCAGCCGACATCGGCCACGCGCGCGCCCTGCAACTCGATGCGGGACGCGACAAACGCCGTGCGCAGCGGATTGAGATCATGCAGGGGGCGGGATTCGCCGTGGGGGTCCCACCAGCGCGCCGCCAGCTTCTCGAAGCGGGTGATCTCGTCGGGGTGGACATTGGGCGTCGTCATCGGCGGGTGCCTCGATCAGGCGGCGAACCGTCCCTGGTGCGTGGCACCCGCCCGGTCTTTGCTTGCTGCGCATCCAGCTTCGCAAGCAAAGTCCGGCCTGCGCCATCCATGGCTTTGGCACTCGGCGGGGCCGAGGCATGCCTCGGCCGATTCCGCCTCGTCCCTGCCCGGGCGCTCGCCGGCGCGACCTGCCCTTCACGGCAGGTCGCGACACTTCCCGGCTCGCCCCACCAACGCGCCGCCAGCTTCTCGAAGCGGGTGATCTCGTCGGGGTGGACATTGGGCGTCGTCATCGGCGAGTGCCTCGAGCAGCGGCTGGCATGGCGGTACGAACGCGCCGGGCGGACCGTCTCGGCGGCGTCTCCGCCCATGATAGCGGCGCGGCTCAGCCGACCGCGATGCGTTCGCGCCAGGCCAGCGTCTTGGCGCGCAGGGCCGGCACGTCGATGGCGGTGAGCTCGCGCTGCGCCAGCAGCCTGCGACCGTCAACCCAGACGTCGCTGATCTGGGCGCGCGCCGCGGCATACACCAGTTGCGATATCACGTGATACAGCGGTTGCGTCTCCAGCGCATCCAGCCGCACGGCGGCGAAATCGGCGCGCTTGCCTGCCTCGATCGATCCGATGCCGTCGTCAAGGCCCATGGCGCGCGCACCACCGAGCGTCGCCGCGTGCAGGGCGCTGGCCGCGTCGAGGGCACTGGCGTCGCCGGCCACGCCCTTGGCCAGCAGCGCGGCGGTGCGCATCTCGCCGAGCATGTCGAGGTCGTTGTTGCTGGCGCAACCGTCGGTGCCGATCGCCAGGGTCACCCCGGCACGACGCAGCCTCTCCACCGGGCAGAAGCCGGAGGCCAGCTTGAGGTTGGACTCGGGACAGTGCACCACCGCCACCCCGGATTCGGCACACAGCGCGATCTCGGCATCGCTCATCTGGGTCATGTGCACCGCGATCAGGCGATCGTTGACCAGGCCCAGCCGCTGCAGGCGCTGCAGGGGACGCAGCCCGTGTTCCCGCCGCGAATCCTCGATCTCCTGCGCGGTCTCGTGCAGATGCAGATGCACCGGGATGTCGAGCTGGTCGGCGAGCATGCGGATGCGTTCGAAGCTGGCGTCGGACACGGTGTAGGGAGCATGCGGCGCGAAAGCGGTGGCGACGAGCGGGTCCCCGCGCCAGGCATCGTGCACCGCCAGCGCGCGGTCGAAATACGCGTCGCGGCTCTGCGCCCATGCGGTCGGGAACTCGATCACCGGCAGGCCGACGCGGGCGCGGAATCCGTGCCGCTTGTAGGTCGCGGCGGCGACGTCAGGGAAAAAATAGTTTTCGTTGCAGCAGGTGGTGCCGCCGCGCAGCATCTCGGCGATCGCCAACTCGATGCCATCGCGAACGAACTCCGCGCCGATCACCCGCGCCTCGGCCGGCCAGATGTGCTCGCGCAGCCAGGTCATCAGCGGCAGGTCGTCGGCGAGGCCGCGCAGCAAGGTCATCGGATTGTGCGTGTGCGCGTTGACCAGGCCCGGGATCAGCGCATGTTCGCCCAGACTCACGCGCTCGCGTGGAAGGTAGGCCTGGCCGGCCTGATCGCACGGCATGATTCCGACGATGCAACCGCCATCCACCGCCACCGCGTGATCGGCCAGGACCACGCCATGCGGCACCACCGGCACCACCCAGCGGGCCTCGATCAGCAGGTCGACGATTTGCGGAGCAGCGGTACTCACGATGACGATGGACTCCTCACCCCGGGTTCATTCCGGCACCCGTCCCGGTCGCGTGCTGATGCAGGGCCGCCGCGGCCGACCCTGCACGCGCCACACCGCTGATCCGCCGCAACACGGGCCTGCGCCGGGATGACGCAGCGGCAAAGGCGCGAACTGCGTTCGCGCGCCGGCGCGTCACTTGACGCGGCCGACGTACTCGCCGGTGCGGGTGTCGACCTTGATCACCTCACCCTGGGCGACGAACAACGGCACGCGGACCACCGCGCCGGTCTCCAGCCTGGCCGGCTTGCCGCCACCCCCCGAGGTGTCGCCACGCATGCCGGGATCGGTCTCGACGATCGTCAGCTCGACGAAGTTGGGCGGCGTCACCGTCAACGGCGTGCCATTCCACAGCGTGACGATGCAGACCTCCTCGCCCTTGAGCCATTGCGCGGCATCGCCCAGCGCCGCCTTGTCGATGGTGTGCTGCTCGAAAGTCTCCGGCTGCATGAAGTGCCAGAACTCGCCGTCCGAGTACAGGTATTGCATGTCGCTGTCGACGACGTCGGCGCCCTCGACGGTCTCGTTGGCTTTCAGCGTCTTTTCCACCACGCGCCCGTTCTTGAGGTTGCGGATGCGCACGCGAGTGAAAGCCTGGCCCTTCCCCGGCTTGACGAAATCGGCGTCGACGATGGCGTACGGATCCCCATCGACGATGATCTTCAGGCCGCTCTTGACATCGTTGAGACCGTAACTTGCCATGACTGCTCCGATACGAAAAAGCCGCTCGACAAGCGGCTAGAATGGCGGCCTGCCGAGCGCCGCCGGATCAAGCCCGCAATGATAACCGCAAGCCCCGCCATGGCGCAGCCGCCGCGCTCGGACTGGCGCCAGGCCTGGCGCGAGGCAATCAGCGACCCGCGCGAACTGCTCGGTCTGCTCGGGCTGGACGATCTCGCCGCCGACCTTCCCGCCGCCGATGCCGGCTTCCCGCTGCGCGTGCCGCGCGGTTTTGCCGCCCGCATGCGCCCGGGTGATCCGCGCGACCCGCTGCTGCTGCAGGTGCTGCCGCAGCTCGCCGAGCGGACCGTGCGCCCCGGCTATACGACCGATGCCGTCGGCGACGGCGCGGCGCTGGCCGCCCCGGGGGTGCTGCACAAGTACGCCGGGCGTGCGCTGCTGATCGCCAGCGGCAGCTGCGCCGTGCATTGCCGCTACTGCTTTCGTCGCCATTTCCCCTATGCGGAATCGACGGCCGCGGCCGGCCGCTGGCAGCAGGCCGTGGCCCATGTGCGCGCGCACGCCGACGTGCACGAGCTGATCCTGTCCGGCGGCGACCCGCTGTCGCTGGCCACCTCCAAGCTGGTCGAACTCGTCACGGCCCTGGCCGATGTGCCGCACCTGCAGCGGCTGCGCATCCACACGCGCCTGCCGGTCGTGCTGCCCGAGCGCGTGGACGACGAGCTGCTGGACTGGATCGGCGGCCTGCCCTGGCCGGTCGCGGTGGTGCTGCACGTCAACCATGCCGCCGAGCTGGATCCCGCGGTCGCCGGTGCCTGCGACCGGCTGCGCGCGGCCGGGGCGCTGTTGCTGAACCAGTCGGTGCTGCTGCGCGGCATCAACGACGACGCCGACATCCTGGTCGCGCTGTCGGAACGATTGTTCGCCTGCGGCATCCTGCCGTATTACCTGCACCAGCTCGATCGCGTGCAGGGTGCCGCCCATTTCGAGGTGGACGATGCGCGCGCGCGCGCGCTCCATGCCACCCTGCGCACGCGCCTGCCGGGCTACCTGTTGCCGAGCCTGGTGCGCGAGGAACCGGGTAAACCTTCGAAAACTCCGCTCTAGTCCGGTGGAAATGCCGGGGTCGATCCGGTAAAAGCTAGCATCAGGGTCGTGCTCGCACACGGCCCCATCGCCCGCCGGAGGCGGGATTCATGCGCTCCATCCCCTGGCCGCATCGCTCATGAAGCACGACAACGTCGTCAAGATCCTTTTCGCCGAGGACTCGCTGGAGGACGCCGAGCAGGCGATCAGCGTGTTGCGCAACGGCGGCATCGCCGTGCGCCCGGCGCGCGCCTCCAACGAGGCCGAATTCGAGGCTGCCCTGGAGAGTCTGGGACCGGATCTGGTGCTGGCCAACCCGGCCGCACGCGATCTGTCGCTGGTCGAGGTGGCGCGCCTGATCGAGACGACCGGTCGCGACATCGCGCTGATCGCCTTGTGCGACTCCTCCGACGAGGAGCTGGTCGTCAAGGTCTTCGCCGACGGCGCGCGCGCCCTGGCGCTGCGCCAGCGTCCGGAACAGCTGCGCGCGATCGTCGATCGCGAGATGGAGGCGCTGACCATGCGCCGCAGCGTGCGCCGCCTGCAGACCGCGCTGCGCGAATCGGAACGCCGCTGCGACTCGCTGCTGGACTCCTCGCGTGACCCGATCGCCTACGTGCACGAGGGCATGCATGTGCGCGCCAATCGCGCCTATCTGGAGATGTTCGGCTTCGAGGAGTTCGGCGAGATCGAAGGCCTGACCCTGCTCGACCTGGTGGCCGGCGACGACACCGAGGACTTCAAGGCCCTGCTCAAGCGCCTGTCGCGCGGCGAGAAGCCGCCGCCGCGCCTGGAGCTCAAGGCGATGCGCGCCGACGGCGTCACCTTCGATGCCACCATGGAATTCGCCCAGGCCACCTTCGAGGGCGAGCCCTGCCTGCAGATCGTGTTCCGGCGCCAGATGGCCGCGGACCCGACCCTGATCGAGCAGTTGCAGCGCGATGCGGCGACCGGGCTGTTCAATCGCGGCCACATGCTGGCATTGCTCGACGATGCCGTCGCGCAAGCCGCCGGCGGCCGCAACGACCAGGCCCTGCTGCTGGTCGAACCGGACAATTTTCGCGGCATCAGCGACCAGATCGGCATCGGCAACGGCGACGCATTCATGCGTGCGCTCGGCGCGCGTCTGGTCGGCGTGCTCGGCGAGCACGACGCCGCCGGCCGGCTGGGTGACTGCACCTTCGGCGTGCTGCTGCGCTCGCGCCCGCACGAGGCCGTGCCGGTGCTGGCGCAGGCGCTGCTGCGCGCGGTCGCCGAGTCGATCCTCGATATCGGCGCGCGCTCGCTGGCGGTGACGATCAGCGTCGGCGGCAGCCTGCTCGGTGAGCGCAACGCCAACGCGGCCGGACTGCTGGATCGCTGCAGCGAGGCGCTGCGCGCGGCGCAGAGCGAGGGCGGCAACCGCGTCGGCATCCACGACCCCGCCGCGCGCGAGAAGGCCGAGGCGGAAAAGGACCGCTACTGGCTGGCCCTGCTCAAGGAGGCGCTGGCGAACGACCGCTTCGTGCTCTACCACCAGCAGATCACCGGCCTGACCGGCGGCGAGGGCGAGCTGTCGGAGCTGCTGCTGCGCCTGGATGGCCCCAAGGGCGTGATCCTGCCGAGCTATTTCCTGCCGGTCGCCGAGCGCCACGGACTGATGCCGGCGGTGGACCGCTGGGTGCTGCGCGAAGCGATCCGGCTGCTCGGCGAGCCGATGCGCCAGGGCCAGGTGCTGATGGTCAAGCTGTCGGTGCAGTCCCTGGAGGATCCCGCGCTGCTGGGCTGGTTGCAGTCGACCCTGGTCGAGCACGAGGTGCGCGGCCACCAGCTGGTGCTGGAGATGCCCGAGAGCAAGGTCGTCACCAGCCTCAAGCCGGCACGCGAGTTCGTGCAGGGTGTCAAGCAGATCGGCTGCCGCTTCGCGCTGGAACAGTTCGGCTCAGGGCTCAATTCGTTCCAGCTGCTCAGCCACGTCGACGCCGACTTTCTCAAGATCGACCGCAACTACATGGCCGATCTGCCGCGTCATCCGGAAAACCAGCAGCGCATCCGCGCGATCTGCCAGCAGGCCGCCGCACTGGGCAAGCAGACCGTCGCCGAATGGGTCGAGGACGTCGCCAGCGTGTCGCTGCTCTATGGCTGCGGCGTCGGCTACATCCAGGGCCACTTCCAGCACGAGCCCGAGCGCGTGCTGCTGGCCGAGACCGCCCGCTGATCGGGCGCCCCGGCGCGTCCGGGCCGGATCACCGGACGACCGCGGCCGGAATCGCGGCGAGCCGCGTCAGGCGTGCACGCCGCGCACCCGAACCGGCGTGACGTGCGCCGTGTGGTCCGCCGCCGCGACGTCGCGGCGGCGCACGACAGCTCAGAGCTTGGCGCCGATGTCTTCCTTGATGCGCGCCGCCTTGCCTTCGAGGCCGCGCAGGTAATACAGCTTCGCGCCGCGCACCTTGCCGCGACGCTTGACCTGCACCGAATCGATCGCCTGGCTGTGTGCCTGGAACACGCGCTCGACGCCGGTGCCGTGCGACATCTTGCGCACGGTGAAAGCCGAGTTCAGGCCGCGGTTGCGGCGCGCGATGACCACGCCCTCGAAGGCCTGCACGCGTTCGCGGTTGCCTTCCTTGACCTTGACGTTGACCACCACCGTGTCGCCGGGAGCGAACTCCGGCAGCGTGCGGGTCATCTGTGCGGCTTCGAATTGCTCAATGATCTTGTTCATGGCACTCACCCAGGTCGTCCAATCAGCAACTGCGCCGCAAGCGGCCTCAGCGTAATGCCGCGAGCTGCTCGCGGCGGAATTCGTCCAGCAACCGTCGATCCGTGGCGTCCAGCTCGACCTGCGCCAGCAGGTCGGGACGCCGCAACCAGGTGCGTCCCAGCGACTGCTGCCGGCGCCAGCGGCGGATCGCCGCGTGATCGCCCGACAGCAACACCTCCGGTACCACGCCCAGCGCATGCCGCTCGGGGCGCGTGTAGTGCGGGCAGTCCAGCAGGCCGTCCGAGAACGAATCCTGCGCGGCCGAATCCGCGTGGTTCAGCGCGCCTTCCTGCAGCCTGCCGACCGCATCGATCACCACCGCCGCCGCCAACTCGCCGCCCGAGAGCACGTAGTCGCCGATCGACAGCTCCTCATCCACCTCGGCCGCCAGCAGGCGTTCATCCACGCCCTCGTAGCGCCCGCACAACAGCAGCAGTCGCGGTCGTCGCGCCAGCTGCGCCACGCGGCGCTGGGTGAGCCGGGCCCCCTGCGGGCCGAGGTACACCACATGCGCCGGTGCTTCCGCCGCCGCCCGCGCCGCTGCCAGCGTCGCGCGCAACGGGTCGATCAGCATCAGCATCCCGGGTCCGCCGCCGTACGGGCGTTCGTCCACGGTCCGCCAGGCGTCGCCGGCAAAATCGCGCGGATTCCATGCCGCCACCGCCAGCAGGCCGCGCTCCTGCGCGCGCCCGACCACACCCAGCGCCGCGGCCTGCAGCACGAACTCGGGGAACAGCGTAACCACGTCGATGCGCATGGTTCCCTTCGTCCGGCACGCCGGCCCTGCCGTCAGAACTCCGGGTCCCAGTCCACCGTGATGCGACCCGAACCCAGATCCACGTTCTCCACGCAACCACCCGGTATGAAGGGCAGCAGGCGCTCGCGCTCGCCGTCCCGCACCACCAGCACGTCGTTGGCACCGGTCGCGATCAGATGGCTGACGCGCCCCAGCACCTCGCCCGTCACGGTGACGACCTCGAGTCCTTCGAGATCGGCCCAGTAATATTCGCCGGCCGCCGGCGCCGGCAGCGCGGCGCGCGGCACCCGGATCTCGCAGCCGACCCAAGCCGCCGCCGCATCGCGGTCGCCGACGCCGGGCAGCAGGGCGATCAGGCCCTTGCCCTGCGCGCGACCCTGGACACCGTCCAGCATCACGCCGCTGCCATCGGCGCCGACCAGCCACCACGGCTGATAGGCGAAGATCCGCTCGCGCGGTTCGGTCCATGATTCCAGCCGGACCGCACCCTGCACGCCATGCACGCCGACGATGCGTCCCAGCGGGACGCGTCGATCCGGGTCGCTCACGCGGCCTGGCGCGAGGCTTCCTTGACCAGCACGCGCACCTTGTCCGACAGCTGTGCGCCCTTGGCCACCCATGCCTGGACCTTGCCCACATCGAGCTCGAGCCGCTTGTCGCCACCGACCGCGAGCGGATTGAAGTAGCCCACGCGCTCGATGCTGCGACCGTCGCGCTTGTTGCGCTGGTCCGTCACGACCACGTGGTAGAAGGGGCGGCCCTTGGCACCGCCGCGGGCGAGACGAATCTTGACCATGTCGCGGGAACTCCGGTGAACGGCGCCGGCCGGCTTTGGCTGACGCCGAAAAACTCGATATTGTAATGATTTTGCTGGCGAAAGAAAGCCCGCCACGCCGGACTCACTGCGGCGGGGCCATCCCGCCGCGCTTCATCGCGCCCTGCATCTGCCGCATCATGCCCTTGATGCCGCCCTGCGACAGCTTGGACATCATCTTTTCCATCTGCTGGTACTGCTTGAGCAGGCGATTGACGTCGGCCGGCTGCATGCCCGAGCCGCGCGCCACGCGCACCTTGCGCGAACCGTTGAGCAGATCCGGGTGACGACGCTCCTTGCGCGTCATCGAATTGATGATCGCGACCATGCGCTGCACCTCGCGATCATCGACCCGGGACTTGACGCTGGCGGGCAGCGCGGCCACCCCCGGCAGCTTGTCCATCAGCCCGGCCAGCCCGCCCATGCCCAGCATCTGCTGCAGCTGGTCGCGCATGTCGTCGAGGTCGAAGCGCTTGCCCTTGGCGACCTTCTGCGCGAGTTTCCGCGCCTTCTCGTGATCGACCCCGCGCTCGACCTCCTCGACCAGGCTGAGCACGTCGCCCATGCCGAGGATGCGCTGGGCGATGCGGTCGGGGTGAAACGGCTCCAGCGCCTCGGTCTTCTCGCCGGTTCCGAGAAACTTGATCGGCCGCCCGGTGACGTAACGCACCGACAGCGCGGCGCCGCCGCGGGCGTCGCCGTCGGTCTTGGTCAGGATCACGCCGGTCAGCGGCAGCGCCTCGGCGAAGGCCCTGGCGGTGGTCGCGGCGTCCTGACCGGCCATGGCATCGACCACGAACAGGGTCTCGACCGGATTCAGCGCGGCATGCAGCGCCCGGATCTCGGCCATCATCGCCGCGTCCACCGCCAACCGCCCGGCGGTGTCGACGATCAGCACATCGGCGACCTCGCGGCGCGCGGCCGCGAGCGCGGCGCGGGCGATGGCCAGCGGATCCTGATCGCTGCCGGATGCAAAGAAGCCGACGCCGACCTGGGCGGCCAGCGTCTCCAGCTGCGCGATCGCCGCGGGCCGATAGACGTCGCAGCTGACCACCAGCACCTTCTTCTTCTGCCGCTCCTTGAGAAAGCGCGCCAGCTTGGCCACGGTCGTGGTCTTGCCGGCGCCCTGCAGGCCGGCCATCAGCACCACCGCCGGCGGCGTCGCCGCGAGATCCAGCGCGGCGTTGGCGGTGCCCATCAGCGCGCTCAGCTCGTCGCTGACGACCTTGACCAGGGCCTGACCGGGGGTGAGGCTCTTGAGCACCTCCTGGCCGACCGCGCGCACCTTGACGCGCTCGATCAGCGCCTGCACCACCGGCAGCGCGACATCGGCCTCGAGCAGCGCGATGCGCACCTCGCGCAGGCTCTCGCGGATGTTTTCCTCGGTCAGCCGGCCGCGGCCGCGCAGGCGCTGCACGGTCACGGTCAGGCGTTGGCTCAGGGACTCGAACATGGCACGACTTCGCAGGCGAACGCGGGATTATAGCCGGGCCGGCGCGGCGCTTGCGCAGCGTTCGCGCTGTGCCACACTTTGCCGATGCTCGCCGTCATCACCCTGGGCGCGATCGCGCTGTATCTGGTCGCCGCCGCCCTGCTGGCGCGGCCGCTGCTGGCCGGAAACGACGCGCCGCGCGTGCTGCCGCTGGCGGCCGCCAGCTTCGCCGTCGGCGGCCACCTGGCCGAGATCCTGATCGCGCACCGCGGTGCGCTGGACCTGCATTTCTTCGCCTCGCTGTCGCTGATCGCCGCGGTGATCGCGGCGCTGACCCTGCTGGTCAACGTCAGCCGCCCGGTTGCCGGGCTGGGCGTGATCATCTTCCCGCTCGCCGCCGCGTTGCTGGCGATCGACGTGTTCGTGGCGCCGGCCACGGTGCCGCAGCCGATGGACTGGCAGATCAAGCTGCACGTCTCGCTTGCCCTGCTCAGCTACGGGCTGCTCTCGATCGCGGCGCTGCTGGCGCTGCTGCTGGCGTTCCAGGAACACGCGCTGCGCGAGCGCCGGCTGTCGCGCTTCCTGCGCGCGCTGCCGCCGCTGACCCTGACCGAGGCGCTGATGTTCCGCCTGATCACCGCCGGCTTCGTGCTGCTCTCGGCCACCCTGGCGACCGGCGCGCTGTTCGTCGACAACCTGTTCGAGCAGCATCTGGTGCAGAAGACCGTGTTCTCGGTGATCGCCTGGCTGGTCTTCGGCACCCTGCTGATGGGGCGCTGGCACTGGGGCTGGCGCGGCCGCCGCGCGGTGCAGCTGACGCTGGCCGGCATGGCCATGCTGGTGCTGGCGTTCTTCGGCAGCAAGTTCGTGCTCGAGCTGCTGCTGCATCACGGCGTCTGAAGCGCGGCGCTTGCCGTCCGCGGCGGCCAGCCCGCAGAATCGAACGTCATCGACGAGGGAAGATGCCGCCATGGAACCGGAGCCTGCCGCCGAGGATCGCCGTCGCTTCCAGCGCCTGACGCTGGACGGCAGCGCGCGCCTGTATGCCAGCGGCGGCTACTGGGATACGCAACTGATCGACATGTCGCTCAAGGGCGTGCTGGTGGCGCGACCCTCCGGCTGCGACCCGCTGCCGGGTACGCGTTTTCGCATCGAGCTGCGCGTGCACGACGCGCTGGTGATCAGCATGGCCGTCGAGGCCGCGCGCGTCGAACCGCAACGCATCGCGCTGGCCTGGGACCGCATCGACCTCGACAGCCTGACGCGCCTGAAGCGGGTCATCGAGCTCAATGTCGCCGAGCCGGACCTGCTCAACCGCGAACTCGCCAGTCTGGGCTGAGGCCGCGTGCCGGGGCGCACTCGGGCCCCGGCGCCATCCGCCCTCAGCGCAGCCCGGTCTCGTTGCGCGCGATCACCAGGCGCTGGATCTCGCGGGTGCCCTCGTAGATCTCGGTGATCTTGGCGTCGCGGCGAGCGCTGCGGCGAGCGCTGCCGCAGGCAGCGCGCTGGAGCGCGGCGCTGCCGGCACCGCCCGCCCTCAGCGCAGCCCGGTCTCGTTGCGCGCGATCACCAGGCGCTGGATCTCGCTGGTGCCCTCGTAGATCTCGGTGATCTTGGCGTCGCGGAAGTAGCGCTCCAGCGGCAGCTCCTTGGAATAGCCCATGCCGCCGTGGATCTGCAGCGCCTGGTGGGCGATGAACATCGCCGCCTCCGAGGCGTAGAGCTTGGCCATCGACGCCTCGGTGCCGAAGCGCCCGCCCTGCTTCGCCGCCTGGTCCTTGGCGAACGCCGCGCGCAGGGTCAGCAGGGTCGCCGCGTCGAGTCGGCACTTCATGTCGGCGATCTTGGCCTGGGTCATCTGGAAACTGCCGATCGCCTGGCCGAAGGCCTTGCGCTCGCGCGACCAGGCCAGCGCGGCCTCGTAGGCGGCGCGGGCGATGCCGATCGCCTGCGAGGCGATGCCGATGCGGCCGGCATCGAGCACCCCCATGGCGATGCCGAAACCCTTGCCCTCCTCGCCGAGGCGCTCCTCGACCGGACAGCGGTAGTCGGTGAACTCGATCTCGCAGGTGGCCGAGGCACGGATGCCCAGCTTGGGTTCGGTCTTGCCGCGATGAAATCCCTCGCGCGCGGTGTCGATGATGAACGCGCTGACGCCCTTGGCGCCCTTGCCGGGACTGGTGATGGCGAACAGCACGATGTAATCGGCGACCGGGCCGGAGGTGATCCAGCTCTTCTTGCCGTTGATGACGTAGTGGCTGCCGTCCTCGCTGCGCACCGCGCGCGCGTGCATGTTGGAGGCATCCGAGCCCGACTGCGGCTCGGTCAGCGCGTAGGCGCCGATCGCCGCGCCGGTGGCGATCGCGCGCACGTATTTCTGCTTCTGCGCCTCGTTGCCGAACTGCAGGATGCCGTTGCAGAACAGCGAATTGTTGACCGACATGATGGTCGAATGCGCGGCATCGGCGGCGGCGATCTCGATCATCGCCAGCACATAGCTGATCGCGTCCATGCCGGCGCCGCCATAGGCGACGGGCACCTCGATGCCCATCAGGCCGAGCTGGCCCATCGCGCGGATGTTGTCGAGCGGGAACTCGCCCGCGCGGTCGAACGCCGCCGCCACCGGCGCGATGCGCTTTTGCGCGAAATCGCGCGCCACGGACTGGATCGCGAGCTGGTCGTCGGTGTAGCGGAAATCCATGGTGCGTCTCCGGGCGGCGCCACCGGTCCGGCGGCAAACGGTCGTTCGAGTCGGAAAGTGTAGCGCGCGCGCTCAGCGCGATCGCGCATCGAGCGGGCACGCCAGCGGCGACGGCCGGCCGCGGCGCTGCGCCAGCATCCAGCGCAGCAGTCCGGGCGTGGCGTAGGCCTCGGGCCAGATGACGTGCGTGGCCGGCTGCGGGCCGTGCGCGTATTCGGTGTAGCAGGGCTGGCCGCCGGCCGCGCGCAGCGCCGCGACCACGGTGCGCGAGCCCTTCATCGCGCCGCCAAAGCCGGTGACCACATTGGTGTCGTTGTCGTCGGCGGAATGGAACACCCACTCCGGCACCGGCGCGATGCTGTTCAGGCCGGCGATCTCGGTCGCGCCCGACATCGGTACCAGCGCGGCGAAACGATCCGGCCAGGCCTTGGCCAGATCCCAGACGCCGGTGGCGCCGGACGACAGCCCGGTGAGGACGATGCGGTCGCGATCCACCGGCCAGCGCGCCTCGATGGCGCGGATCACCGCCATCACCGCGGCCGGCCGCCAGTACTCGTGCGGGGTCTGCGGCGCGGCGAACAGCACCGGGATGCGTTTCGACACGGCGTCATCGAGCAGCTCGAGCGCGCCGTTGCCGCCGTAGGCGATCTGCGACGCGTTGTCGGTACCGTCCTGGCCGGAACCGTGCAGAAACACGATCAGCGGCAGGCGCGCGCCGGGACGGGCGAACGGCGGCACGTACAGGCGGTAGGGCAAACCGCCGGCGGGTGCCGGCCGGCGCAGGAACGCGGACGTCGGCACGGCGAGCGCGGAGGCGCGGGCCCCCAGGGTCAGCAGCACGAGCAGCAGCAGGACACGCGAACGCATGCGCGGCACCGGCAAAGCGCCCAGTTTAATGCCTTGACGCGCCGCGACCGTGAGCCTAGCCTTTCCATCCTTTCATCGCGATAAATGGATATAGCGATGGACCTGGCCGACACCAGTGCCCTGCTGCGCCTGCTCTCCGACCCCACCCGGGTACGCCTGCTGGCGCTGCTCGAGCGCGAGGAGCTGACCGTCGCCGAGCTCGCCGCGGTGCTGCATCTGGCGCAGCCGCGCGTGTCGACCCATCTGGCCAAGCTGCGCGAGGCCGGCCTGGTGCGCGACCGCCGCGCCGGCGTGTCGGCCTACTACCGCACCCAGCACGGCAGCGATCCGCACCGCGACGGCCTGCTGCACGCGCTGCGCGAGCAGATCGACGACGCCGTGCTCGATGCCGACGCGCAGCGGCTGCCCGACGTGCTGGCGCAGCGGGCGCGCGACTCCGGCTGGGCCGACAGCGTCGCCGGCGACATGGAGCGCCATTATTCGCCGGGCCGCACCTGGGAAACGCTGGCGCGGGCGATGCTGCAATTGCAGGAGACCGGCGACGTGCTCGACATCGCCTCCGGCGACGGCGTGCTCGGCGAGCTGCTGGCGCCGCACGCGCGCTCGATCCTGTGCGTGGACGCCAGCGAGCGCGTGGTCGCGGCGGCGCGCGAACGCCTGCGGCCGTTCGCCAACGTCGAGGTGCGCAGCGGCGACATGCACGCGCTCGATCTCGGCGCGCGTCGCTTCGACCTGGTGCTGATGCTGCACGCGCTGACCTACAGCGAGCATCCGGCGCGGGCGGTGGCCGAGGCGGCGCGCGTGCTGCGCGGCGGCGGCCGCCTGCTGGCGGTGACCCTGGCGCGCCATGCCCACCGTGCGATCGTCGAGCCCTACGACCACCGCAACCTCGGCTTCCGCCGCGAGGACCTGCTCGGCTACGCGCAGCAGGCCGGTCTCGCGGTGATCGGCTGCCAGCGTCTCGGCCGCGAACGCAAGCCCCCGCATTTCGAGATCCTCTCGCTGCTGGCAAGGAAACCATGACGCCCGCCCTGCCCTGGCTGCGCCCCGACCGCGTCGAGCTGCTGCATGACGCGCTGGCGCACCGCATCCTGATCCTCGACGGCGCCATGGGCACCATGCTGCAGCAGCATCGGCTCGACGAATCGGGCTACCGCGGCGAGCGCTTCGCCGCCGGCTGCGACGGCGCGCTGGCGCACGCGCACGGGCCCGGCTGCGGCTGCGACCTGAAGGGCAACAACGACCTGCTGACGCTGACCCGGCCGCAGATCATCGCCGACGTGCACCGCGCCTACCTCGAGGCCGGCGCCGACCTGATCGAGACCAACACCTTCAATTCGACCGCCGTCTCGCAAGCCGACTACCGGCTCGAGCACCTGGTCCACGAGCTCAACCGCGAAGGCGCGCGCCTCGCGCGCGAGGCCTGCGCGGCGATGGAACGCGACACGCCCGAGCGGCCGCGCTTCGCCGTCGGCGTGCTCGGGCCGACCAGCCGCACGCTGTCGATCAGTCCCGACGTCAACAATCCCGGCTACCGCGCGCTGCGCTTCGACGCGCTGGCCGCGTCCTACCTCGAGGCCGCGCGCGGGCTCGTCGACGGCGGCGCCGATCTGATCATGGTCGAGACCGTGTTCGACACCCTCAACGCCAAGGCCGCGCTGTTCGCGCTCGAGGACCTGTTCGAACAGCGCGGCGCGCGCCTGCCGGTGCTGATCTCCGGCACCATCACCGACCGCTCCGGGCGCACGCTCTCGGGCCAGACCGCCGAGGCGTTCTGGTATTCCCTGCGCCACGCGCGCCCGCTGTCGATCGGACTCAACTGCGCGCTCGGCGCCGACGCGATGCGCCAGCACATCGACGCGCTGGCGCAGGTGGCCGACTGCGCGGTCAGCGCGCACCCCAACGCCGGCCTGCCCAACGCCTTCGGCGAATACGACGAGACGCCCGAGGAGATGGCGACGACGCTGCGCGGCTTTGCCGAGTCGGGCCTGCTCAACATCGTCGGCGGCTGCTGCGGCACCACGCCGGCGCACATCGCGGCCATCGCCGCGGCGGTGCAGCCGTTCCCGCCGCGCGCTCCAGCCACGCCGGCACCGTACACGCGCCTGGCCGGGCTGGAACCGTTCGTGATCACGCCGCAGACCAACTTCGTCAACGTCGGCGAGCGCACCAACGTCACCGGCTCGGCGCAGTTCAAGAAGCTGATCAAGGAAGACCGCTACGACGAGGCGCTGGTGGTCGCGCGCCAGCAGGTGGAGAGCGGCGCGCAGATCATCGACGTCAACATGGACGAGGGCCTGCTCGACGCCGAGGCGGCGATGACGCGCTTTCTGGACCTGATCGCCGCCGAGCCCGACATCGCGCGCGTGCCGGTGATGATCGACTCCTCGAAGTTCAGCGTGATCGAGGCCGGCCTCAAGTGCGTGCAGGGCAAGGGCGTGGTCAACTCGATCTCGCTCAAGGAGGGCGAGACGGCGTTCCTGCAGCAGGCCGCGCGCGTGCGCCGCTACGGCGCCGCGGTGGTGGTGATGGCCTTCGACGAGCAGGGCCAGGCCGACACCCTGGAACGCAAGCTGGCGATCAGCCGGCGCGCGTTCGCGCTGCTGACCGAACGCGCCGGCTACGCGCCCGAGGACATCATCTTCGATCCCAACATCTTCGCCATCGCCACCGGCATCGACGAGCACGCCAACTACGCCGTCGACTTCATCGAGGCCGCGCGCCAGCTCAAGCGCGCGTTTCCGCTCAGCCATGTCTCCGGCGGCGTCTCCAACGTCAGCTTCTCGTTCCGCGGCAACAACCGCATGCGCGAGGCGATCCACGCGGTGTTCCTGTACCACGCGATCGGCGCCGGCATGGACATGGGCATCGTCAACGCCGGCGCGCTGACGCTGTACGACGATCTCGATCCCGAGCTGCGCGAGCGCGCCGAGGACGTGGTGCGCAATCGCCGCGGTGACGCCACCGAGCGCCTGCTCGAGATCGCCGAGCGTTACCGCGCCAGGAAGGGCGAGGTCGTGCGCGAGGATCTCGCCTGGCGCGCGCTGCCGGTCGATGCGCGCATCCAGCACGCGCTGGTGCACGGCATCGACGCTTTCGTCGAGCAGGACACCGAGGAGGCGCGCCTGGCCGCGACGCGTCCGCTGGACGTGATCGAGGGCCCGCTGATGGCCGGCATGAACGTGGTTGGCGACCTGTTCGGCGCCGGCAAGATGTTCCTGCCGCAGGTGGTGAAATCGGCGCGCGTGATGAAGAAATCGGTCGCCTGGCTGATCCCCCACATCGAGGCCGAGAAGGCGCGCAGCGGCGACACCGCGCGCTCCAACGGCGTGATCGTGCTGGCCACCGTCAAGGGCGACGTGCACGACATCGGCAAGAACATCGTCGGCGTGGTCCTGCGCTGCAACGGCTTCGAGGTGCTCGATCTCGGCGTGATGGTGCCGGCGCAGGCCATCCTCGACGCGGCGCGCGCGGCCAACGCCGACATGATCGGGCTGTCCGGCCTGATCACGCCGTCGCTGGAGGAGATGAGCCACGTCGCCCGCGAGATGCAGCGCCAGGGCTTCGCGATGCCGCTGCTGATCGGCGGCGCCACCACCTCGCGCGCGCACACCGCGCTGAAGATCGAGCCGCACTACCAGGCGCCGACGGTGTGGGTCAAGGACGCCTCGCGTGCGGTCGGCGTGGCGCAGACCCTGCGCACGCCCGAGCGCAGCGCCGACTACCTGCTGCAACTGCGCGCGGACTATGCCGCCGTGCGCGCGCGCCATCGCCAGAGCGGCGATCGCAAGCGGCTGCTGGCGATCGACGTCGCCCGCGCGCAGCGTCCCGTCCTCGACTGGTCGACCTACACGCCGCCCGCACCGCGACAGCCCGGCATCACGGTCTTCGATGACTACCCGCTGGACGAGCTGGCGCGCTGCATCGACTGGTCGCCGTTCTTCAACACCTGGGAGCTGTCCGGACACTACCCGGCGATCCTCGACGACGCCGTGGTCGGGGCGCAGGCGCGCAGCCTGTTTGCCGACGCTCAGGCAATGCTCGAGCGCATCATCCGGGAGAAGTGGCTGACCGCGCGCGGCGTGATCGGGTTGTGGCCGGCGGCCAGCGTCGGGGACGACGTCGAGGTCGAGGTCGAGATGCCCCTCTCTCCCCCCGGGAGCCAAGTCGGCGACGGTGTCGAGATGCCCCCCTCTCCCCCCGGGCACCCGGTTACCGGCGACCTCGAGGCGTCCCCCCCTCCTCCCGGGCGAGGGGCCAGGGGCAAGGGGTCGGCCAATTCGCAACGCGCCGTTCCACCCGAACCCTCACCCGCCCCTTCGGGGCCCCCTCTCCCCGGGGGAGAGGGGCGCATCGCATCGCGCACGGTGCTGCACTTCCTGCGCCAGCAGGCCGACAAGCCGGCCGAGCGCGGCAACCTCTGCCTCGCCGACTTCATCGCACCCGGGGACAGCGGCGTGCGCGACTGGATCGGCGGCTTCGCCGTCACCGCCGGACTCGGCATCGAGCCGCACGTGGCGCGCTTCGAAGCCGACAACGACGACTACTCGGCGATCCTGCTGAAATCGCTGGCCGACCGCCTCGCCGAGGCGTTCGCCGAGCGCCTGCACCAGCGCGTGCGCCGCGAATTCTGGGGCTACGCCGCGGACGAGGCACTGGACGTCGAGGCGCTGATCGCGGAGCGCTATCGCGGCATCCGCCCTGCACCCGGCTATCCGGCCTGCCCCGAGCACAGCGAAAAGGCGACGCTGTTCGCCCTGCTCGACGCGACGCGGCGCACCGGCATGGTGCTCACCGACAGCTACGCGATGATGCCCGCCTCCAGCGTCGCCGGCTGGTATTTCAGCCACCCCGACAGCCGCTACTTCGTGGTCGGTCGGCTGGGTCGCGACCAGATCGCCGACTACGCGCAGCGCAAGGGCTGGACCGTACTGGAA
>JAGWPB010000020.1 GCA_028870665.1 Lysobacteraceae bacterium | reverse complement strand
CCCGCTATCGGCCCGGCTTGCGGCGCCTGACATCGCGACCCGGCACCGGCGCGTGGCGCGGGCGGGGCCGGGTGCGGCGGCGCCGCGGGAGACGTCGGTTGCCGCGCCGGCCCGGCTCCGATCGCGCCCGTGCACCCCGGGAGCGGATGCGGCGCGGGCAGGCACGGCGCATCGGCGCGAGTCGCCGCGTGGCGCGCGGGAGTGGCTCGACCCCGCCGGTCCTGCAACCTGCCTGCCGGCGAGCTCAGCGCTCTGGCGATGTTGGATTCGCGGCATCCTCCATGACGCGAAACCGCCGCGAACGGCGCGCGATCAGCTTCAGCGCGGCACGATCCGGCAGCAGCTTGAACAGGGTCTTGATCGCGCGGTTGAGACGGCCGTTGATGTAGACGATGTCGCCGCGCTCGACAGCCGCGAGCCCCTGCGCGACGACGGTGTCGGCGTGCATCCACATGCGTGCCGGCATCTTCGCGACCAGCGCGCGCGCGCCGCTGACGTCGTGGAACTCCGAGTAGGTGAAGCCGGGGCAGAGCGCGGTCACGTGGATGCCGTGGCGGCGGTTCTCCAGCGCCAGCGATTGCGAGAACCGGATCAGGTAGGACTTGGCCGCCGCGTACAGGGTGTGCCCGGGCGTGCCGGGCAGGTGGCCGGCCAGCGAGGCGACATTGAGGATGCGCCCGTGGCCGCGCGCCCGCATCCCGGGCAGCAGGCGATGGGCCAGCTCGGTCGGCGCGGTGATCAGCACCTGGATGAAGTCGGCGTGGCGCGACCACGGGCTGGCATCGAAGGTACCGGGCACACCGTAGCCGGCATTGTTGACCAGAAGGTCCACGCCAAGACCGTCACGCTCGAGCGCGGCGACCAGTCGCTGCGGCGCGGCGGGATCGGCCAGATCCTCGGGGTAGATCGCCACCGCGATGCCGTGCGCGGCGCGCAGCTCGGCGGCGAGCGCGTCGAGACGGTCGCGGCGGCGCGCCGTCAGCACCAGGTCGTGGCCGCGCCGCGCCAGCGCGCGGGCGAAAGCGGCGCCGATGCCGGCGGAGGCACCGGTGATCAGCGCGCGGCGGGTGCGGGGAGTGTCCATGGCTTTCCTTGACCGGTGTCAATTGCGCCGCCGGGATGGCGTGGCTATGCTGCGCCGCCTTCCGCGGAGCACGGCCCGATGCGCAGGAAACTGGTCGCCGCCAACTGGAAGATGCACGGTTCCCGCGTCGCCAACCGCGCGCTGCTGGATGCGCTGGCGGCGGCGCTGCCGGGTTCCTGCGACGTCATCGTGTTCGCGCCGTTTCCCTATCTTGCGGAGCTGATCACCGCGCATGCAAGCGCCGGCATCGGCTTCGGCGGTCAGGACGTCAGCGCGCATGCCGTCGGCGCCTATACCGGCGAGGTCGCGGCGGCGATGCTCGGGGACATCGGCTGCACCCATGTGCTGGTGGGCCACTCGGAGCGCCGCCAGTATCACGGCGAGGACGACGCGCAGGTGGCGGCCAAGTTCATGGCGGCCCAGGCCGGGGGCCTGATCCCGGTGCTCTGCATCGGGGAGACGCTGCAGCAGCGCGAGGCCGGTGCCACCGAGTCCGTACTGGCGCGCCAGCTCGACGCGGTGATGGCCGTCGCCGGCGCGCCCGCGTTCGCACGGGCGCTGATCGCCTACGAGCCGGTGTGGGCGATCGGCAGCGGACGCGCGGCCACGACGGCGCAGGCGCAGGAGGCGCACGCCTTCATCCGTAGCCAACTCGCGAGCGCCGATGCTAAACTTTCGGGGCTGACTCGCATCCTTTACGGCGGCAGCGTCAAGGCGGCCCATGCGGCCGACTTGTTCGCGCAACCGGATGTGGACGGCGGGCTGGTCGGAGGCGCCTCGCTGCTGGCGTCCGAATTCCTGGCGATCTGCGCCGCGGCGCGCTGACCGCGCCGAGACCTACGACATCATGTTCACCATCTTTTCCGTCTTCTACGTTCTCATCGCCGCGTCGATGATCGTGCTGATCCTGCTGCAGCGTGGCGCCGGTGCCGACGCCGGTTCCGGATTCGGCGGCGGCGCGTCGGCGACCGTGTTCGGCGCGCGCGGCTCGGCCAGCTTCCTCACTCGCGCCACCGCCACGCTGGCAGCGCTGTTCTTCCTGGTCAGCCTGAGCATGGCGATCTATCTCAGCCACGCCGGCGCACCGCAGAAATCCAGCACCGTGGGCCTC
Organism: Lysobacteraceae bacterium; assembly: GCA_028870665.1. Lineage (GTDB taxonomy): Bacteria > Pseudomonadota > Gammaproteobacteria > Xanthomonadales > Rhodanobacteraceae > Metallibacterium. The sequence goes on along the minus strand of JAGWPB010000020.1, from coordinate 39,275 downwards.
GGCGTGATGGCGGGCGCGGTCAAGCCGCCGCCTGCCGCCGCGCCTGCCGCCGTGCGGGCGGCAGCACCGGTCGCGGGCGAGGTGCCTAGGGTTGCGCTGCCGACGGTGCCGCGTGTTCCCGCGGCGCCCGCGGCGGCAAAATCGAGTCATTGAAGCTTCATGCCCAGGTGGCGGAACTGGTAGACGCACTACCTTGAGGTGGTAGCGACGCAAGTCGTGGGGGTTCGAGTCCCCCCTTGGGCACCACATCGAATCCCAGGCCGCGCCGCCCAGGCGCGACCCCTGAAGCGCCTTCCGGCGCGGAGGTCACCGAGTGCTCGCCGAATACTGGCCGGTCCTGGTGTTCATCGTCGTCGCGGCGGGTCTCGGCATCGTGCTGCTGGCGATCGGGCTGATCGTCGCCCCGCGGCGCCCCGGCGCGGAAAAGCTGGCGCCCTACGAATGCGGCTTCGAGGCCTTCGAGGACGCGCGCATGAAGTTCGACGTGCGCTACTACCTGATCGCGATCCTGTTCGTCATCTTCGATCTCGAGATCGCCTTCCTGTTTCCGTGGGCGGTGGTGTTCGACCGCATCGGCCTGATCGCGCTGGTCGAGATGGCGCTGTTTCTCGGCCTGCTGGTGGTCGGCTTCATCTATATCTGGAAGAAGGGAGCGCTCGAATGGGAGTGATGCAGTCCCTCGACCGGGTGATGCACAACCCGGCGCCGCTGAACCTGGTCGACGACATCCTGCGCCCGGCCGGCGACAACCCGGTGATGCAGCACGGCTTCGCCACCACCAGCGTCGATGCGCTGCTGAACTGGGCGCGCACCGGCTCGATGTGGCCGATGACCTTCGGGCTCGCCTGCTGCGCGGTGGAGATGATGCACGCCGGCGCCGCGCGCCTGGATCTGGATCGCTACGGGGTGATCTTCCGCGGCAGCCCGCGCCAGTCGGACGTGATGATCGTCGCCGGTACCCTGGTCAACAAGATGGCGCCGGCGCTGCGCAAGGTCTATGACCAGATGGCCGAGCCGAAGTGGGTGATCTCGATGGGCTCCTGCGCCAACGGCGGCGGCTACTACCACTATTCGTATTCGGTCGTGCGCGGCTGCGACCGCATCGTGCCGGTGGACGTGTACGTGCCGGGCTGTCCGCCGACGGCCGAGGCGCTGATCCACGGCATTCTCCAGCTGCAGAAAAAAATCCGTCGCACCAACACGATCGCGCGCTGAGACCCGCGCCGCCGCATTCGCCCGGCGCCCGCGCGGGCGCGGAGGATGCGGGCGGCCGCGAAGGAACCAAGATGGCCCCGACGACCGCTGCCGAATCACCGCTCGCTACCGTCCTGCGCGACCGCCTGGGCGATCGTGTCGTCGCCCTGGTCGAGGCGCTTGGCGAAACCACGCTGGTGGTGGCGGCGCCGGATCTGCACGCGGTGGCGACCCTGCTGCGCGACGACCCCGCGCTGCGCTTTGGCGAACTGATGGACCTGTGCGGCGTGGACTACCAGAGCTACGGCGAGGCCGAGTGGGAGACCTCGCAACAGGTCACCGCGACCGGCTATTCGCGCGGCGTCGAGGGCGAGGGCCCGGGGCGCTTCGACTGGTCGCAGCGCCCGCGCAACGAGCCGGCGCCGCGCCGCTTCGCGGTGGTGGTGCATCTGCTGTCGGTCAGCCACAACCGGCGCCTGCGCCTGCGCTGCTTCTGCCCTGACGACGGCCTGCCGCTGGTGCCGTCGCTGACCTCGCTGTGGCCCGGCGCCAACTGGTTCGAGCGCGAGGCGTTCGACCTGTTCGGCATCATCTTCGACGGCCACCCGGACCTGCGCCGCATCCTGACCGACTACGGTTTCGTCGGACATCCGTTCCGCAAGGACTTCCCGCTGATCGGCAATGTCGAGGTGCGCTACGACCCCGAGCGGCAGCGCGTGGTCTACGAACCGGTGTCGATCGAACCGCGCGTCGGCGTGGCGCGCGTGATCCGCCACGACGCCAGCCTGGCCCAGGCGCGCGCCGAGGCCACCGACCGCTGGCAGCAGAACTGAGCGCGCCATGGAAGAAATCCGCAACTACACGATGAACTTCGGCCCGCAGCATCCGGCCGCGCATGGCGTGCTGCGCCTGATCCTGGAGATGGACGGCGAGGTGGTGACCCACGCCGATCCGCACATCGGCCTGCTCCACCGCGGTACCGAGAAGCTGGCCGAGTCGAAGCCGTTCAACCAGTCGATCGGCTACATGGACCGCCTCGACTACGTTTCGATGATGTGCAACGAGCACGCCTATGTGCGCGCGATCGAGCGGTTGTGCGGCGTCGAGGCGCCGATCCGCGCGCAGTACATCCGCACTCTGTTCGACGAGATCACGCGCATCCTCAACCACCTGCTGTGGATCGGCTCGAGCGCGCTCGACCTCGGCGCGATGGCGGTGTTTCTCTACGCGTTCCGCGAGCGCGAGGAGCTGATGGACTGCTACGAGGCGGTCTCCGGTGCGCGCCTGCACGCGACCTATTACCGCCCTGGCGGCGTCTACCGCGACCTGCCGGCGCGGATGCCGCAGTACCGGGAGTCGCCGTGGCACAAGGGCACAGATCTCAAGCGCCTGAATGCCTGGCGCGGCGGCTCGATGCTGGATTTCCTGGCCGCCTTCGCCGACGACTTCCCGCGCCGTGTCGACGAGTACGAAGAGCTGCTGACCGGCAACCGCATCTGGAAGCAGCGCACCGTCGACATCGGCGTGGTCAGCCCGGAGCAGGCGCAGGCCTGGGGCATGTCCGGACCGATGCTGCGCGGCTCCGGCATCGCCTGGGACCTGCGCAAGAAGCAGCCCTACGCCGCCTATGCCGACGTCGACTTCGACATTCCGGTGGGCGCCAACGGCGACTGCTACGACCGCTATCTGGTGCGCGTGGCCGAGATGCGCCAGTCCAATCGCATCATCCGGCAGTGCGTGGACTGGCTGCGCGCCAACCCCGGCCCGGTGATGCTGGACACGCACAAGATCGCGCCGCCGGATCGCGAGTCGATGAAGAACGACATGGAAGCGCTGATCCACCACTTCAAGCTGTTCACCGAGGGCTACTGCGTGCCGGAGGGCGAGGTCTACAGCGCCGTCGAGGCACCCAAGGGCGAGTTCGGCGTGTACATGATCTCCGACGGCGCCAACAAGCCGTTCCGGGTCAAGCTGCGCGCGCCCGGCTTCGCCCACCTGTCGTCGATGAACACCATCGTCAAGGGCCACATGCTGGCCGACGTGGTGGCCATGATGGGCACCTATGACATCGTGTTCGGAGAGATCGACCGATGAAGGCGACCGGCAACTTCGATCTCGTCAAGGACGTCGATCCCGCGACCGTGCTGAGCACGGCCACGCGCGAGCACATCGACCACTGGCTGGCCAAGTTTCCGCCCGACCGCCGTCGCTCGGCGACGATCCAGGCGCTGATGGCCGCGCAGGAGCAGAACGGCGGCTGGCTGAGCGACGTGCTGATCGCGGCGGTGGCGCGGTACCTCGGCATCCCTCCGGTGTGGGCCTACGAGGTGGCGACGTTCTACTCGATGTTCGAACTGGCGCCGGTGGCGCGCCACAACGTCGCCATCTGCACCAACATCTCGTGCTGGCTCAACGGGGCCGAGGGCATCGTGCAGCACTGCGAGAAGAAGTTCGGGATCCGGTTGGGCGAGAGCAGCGCCGACGGCCGCGTGTACCTCAAGCAGGAGGAGGAATGTCTGGCCGCCTGCTGCGGCGCGCCGATGATGGTCGTTGACGGGCATTACCACGAGCATCTGGACACCGCCGCGGTGGACCGGATCCTCGACGCGCTGAAGTGAGGTCGCAGATGGCAGTCGGTCCCGCCCCGCAGGAACACCAGGTCGTCTTCACGACCCTGCATCTCGACACGCCGTGGTCGCTGGAGAGCTACCTGCAGACCGGCGGCTACGCGGCGTGGAAGAAGATCCTCGCCGAGCGCCCCGATCCGGCGACAATCATCGACGAGGTCAAGAAGTCCGGCCTGCGCGGCCGCGGCGGCGCCGGCTTCCCCACCGGCCTGAAGTGGTCGTTCATGCCGAAAGGCACGATGCCCAAGTACATCCTGTGCAACTCCGATGAGTCCGAGCCAGGCACCTGCAAGGACCGCGACATCCTGCGCTACAACCCGCACGCGGTGATCGAGGGCATGGCGATCGCCTGCTATGCCACCGGCAGCAGCGTGGCCTACAACTACCTGCGCGGCGAGTTCCACCATGAGCCGTTCGAACACGTCGAGCAGGCGCTGCAGGACGCCTACGCGGCCGGCCTGCTGGGCAGGAACATCCTGGGCTCGGGCATCGATGTCGACATCCACAATGCGCTCGGCGCCGGCGCCTACATCTGCGGCGAGGAAACCGCGCTGATGGAGTCGCTGGAAGGCAAGAAGGGCCAGCCGCGTTTCAAGCCGCCGTTCCCGGCCAACTTCGGTCTCTACGGCAAGCCGACCACGATCAACAACACCGAGACCTATGCCTCCGTGCCGGCGATCCTGCGTCGCGGCGGCGAGTGGTTCCTCGGTCTGGGCAAGCCCAACAACGGCGGCCCGAAGGTCTTTTCGGTGTCCGGTCACGTCAACCGGCCCGGCAATTTCGAGATCCGCCTCGGCACGCCGTTCGAGGAGCTGCTGGCGATGGCCGGTGGCGTGCGCGGCGGACGCAAGCTCAAGGCGGTGATTCCCGGCGGCTCGTCGATGCCGGTCCTGCCGGGCGAGACGATGCTGGGCCTGACGATGGATTACGACGCCATCCAGAAGGCCGGCTCGGGGCTCGGCTCGGGCGCGGTGATCGTGATGGACGACAGCACCTGCATGGTGCGCGCCTGCCATCGCATCAGCCGTTTCTACTACGCCGAGTCCTGCGGCCAGTGCACGCCCTGCCGCGAAGGCACCGGCTGGATGTACCGGGTGCTGAGCCGCATCGTCGAAGGCAAGGGCACGCCCGATGACCTGCATCGGCTGAAAGCCGTCGCCGGCCAGATCGAGGGCCACACCATCTGCGCCTTTGGTGAAGCGGCGGCGTGGCCGGTGCAGGGCTTCCTGCGCCATTACTGGCACGAGTTCGAGCATTACGTCGCGCATGGTCGCTCGCTGGTCGATGGCGATTTGGGGGTGGCGGCATGAGTGCTTTCAATGCCAGGACTGTCCGCCAAGAACGCCAAGCGCGCGAAGTGGGATCAGATCGTGTTGGTCTTTGCGATCTTCGCGCCCTTCGCGGACCCGGGCTCTTTGTTCGAGCGGTCCGCCAAGAACGCAAAGAACGCGAAGTGGAATCAGATCGTGTTGGTCTTTGCGATCTTCGCGCCCTTCGCGGACCCGGGCTTTCAGAGGCGGCTCGATGAGCGCACAACCTTCCAATCCGACAAGCGTGCCGGATCTCGTCAACATCGAGATCGACGGCAGGCCGCTCCAGGCGCCGAAAGGCTCGATGATCATCCAGGCGGCCGATATCGCCGGGATCGCGATTCCGCGCTTCTGCTATCACCGCAAGCTGCCGATCGCCGCCAATTGCCGGCAGTGCCTGGTCGAGGTCGAGATGGGCGGCAAGCCGATCCCGAAGCCGCAGCCGGCCTGCGCCACGCCGGTGGCCGAGGGCATGAAGGTGCAGACGCGCTCGGAGAAGGCGCTGCACTGGCAGCGCGACGTGATGGAGTTCCTGCTGATCAATCACCCGCTCGATTGTCCGATCTGCGACCAGGGCGGCGAGTGCGAGTTGCAGGACCTCTCGCTGGGCTACGGACGCTCGGTATCGCGCTATACCGAACGCAAGCGCGTGGTGGCCGACGAAGACCTGGGTCCGCTGATCGCCACCGACATGACGCGTTGCATCCAGTGCACGCGCTGCGTCCGTTTCGTCAGCGAGATCGCCGGCACCCACGAGCTGGGCGGCATGGGCCGCGGCGAGCATCTGGAGATCGGCACCTACATCGGCAAGACCGTCGGCAGCGAATTGTCGGGCAACATCATCGACGTCTGTCCGGTCGGCGCGCTGACCAACAAGGTGTTCCGCTTCAAGGCGCGCGCCTGGGAGCTGATCGCGCGGCCGTCGCTCGGCGATCACGATGCGCTCGGCTCCAATCTGTGGCTGCACACTCGCAACGGCGCGGTGCTGCGCACGGTGCCGCGCGACAACGAGGCGATCAACGAGTGCTGGCTGTCCGATCGCGACCGCTACAGCCACGAAGGACTGTATGCCGCCGATCGCGCCCAGCAGCCGATGGTCAAGCGCGACGGCGCCTGGCACGCGACCGGCTGGGACGAGGCGCTGGGCGTCGTCGTCGAACGCCTGCGTGGCGTGGCCGGCAGCGACATCGGCGCGCTGGTGCAGCCGGCGACTTCCTGCGAGGAGGGTCTGTTGCTGGCGCGTCTGCTGGCCGGACTGGGCAGTGCCCACCTCGATTGCCGCCTGCGCGCGCTGGATCCGTCCGATGCCGGGGGAGGGCGGGTGTTCGAATTGCCGGTCGCCGCGATCGCCACGGTGCGTGCGGCGCTGCTGGTCGGCTGCGACCTGCGTCGTGAGCTGCCGCTCCTCAACCATCGCCTGCGCCAGGCTTGCGTTCGCGGGGCGACGGTGTTCGCGGTCAATCCCGCACGCTTCGATTTCAACTACGCACTGGCTGGCGAGGATGCGGTCGCTCCCCAGGCGCTGGTCGCGGCGCTGCTCGGCTATGCCAGGGCGGCGATGGAGCTGACCGGCGTTGCGCCCGCTGCGGCGCTGGCATCGGAAGTCTCCGCGGCCACGGTCAGCGACGCCGCCCGCGCGGCAGTGCACGCGCTCCGGGACGCAGCGTCGGCGGTGGTGATCCTGGGCGATGCCGCCAGCCAGCATCCGCAGTCGGCGTGGTTGCGCGAGCTGGCGCGCTACATCGCGCGCGCCACCGGTGCCGCCTGCAACGAGATTCCGGCTGGCGCCAACGCGGTCGGCCTGGGTCGAGTCGGCGTGCGGCCGGGACCGGAAGGCCTGGCTGCGGCCGCGCAGCTGGCGCAGCCGCGCAAGGCCTATGTGCTGTACGGCGCCGAGGTGCCGGAGGATTTCGCCGACGGCGCGCAGGCGCTGCGGGCGCTGCATCAGGCCGATGTGGTGATCGCTTTTTCCGCATTTTCCGGCGAAGCCCTGCGCGGCGTCGCCGACGTCATCCTGCCGATCGGACTGACGCCGGAGATCGATGCCACGCTGGTCAACCTCGACGGCTTGCCGCAGAGCGTGCCGGCCGGCGCCCGGCTGCCCGGCTCGGCGCGGCCCGGCTGGCGCGTGTTGCGTGCCCTGGGCGGGCTGCTCGGCAGCGCCGGCTTCGAGTTCACCACGCTGGACGAGCTGCGCGCCGCGCTGGCGCCGCTGCTGGCCGTGGAGCCGCCGCCCGCGGTGTCCCCGACGTTGCCCGCGCGCGGTGCGGCGCCGGCGCTCGCTCGCCTTGCCACGGTGGGCATCTATCGCGGCGATGGCGTGTTGCGCCGATCTCCGGCGCTGAACGCGCATCCGCTCAACCATGCGCCGACGGTGCGCCTGCATCCCGCGGAGATCGCCGCGCGCGGGCTCGTTGCCGGCGCGCCGGTGCGCATCGGCGACATCGCGCTGCCGCTGCTGGCCGACGCCGCCGTGCCGCGCGCGACCGCATGGATCGAAGCCGGCCACGCCGTGACCGCCACGCTGCCGCCATACGGCGCGGCCCTCACCCTCGACAAGGCCTGAGCCCCATGCATGACGATCTGATCCTGGTCGCCTGGACGCTGGTCAAGGTGCTCGCCATCACCCTGCCGCTGGTGATCGCGGTGGCGATGTTCGTCTACTGGGAGCGCAAGGTCATCGGCTGGATGCACGTGCGCCTGGGCCCGAACGAGATCGGGCCGCTGGGTCTGCTGCAAGCTTTCGCCGACGTGGTCAAGCTGCTGATCAAGGAGATCGTGGTCCCGGCCAACGCCAATCGCTTCCTGTTTTTCATGGCGCCGCTGATGGCCCTGATCCCGGCGCTGGCGGTGTGGGCCGTGGTGCCGTTCAGCCAGGGCCTGGTGCTGTCGAACGTCAACGCCGGGGTGCTGTATCTGCTGGCGATGAGCTCGATGGGCGTGTACGGCATCATTCTCGCCGGCTGGGCCTCCAACTCGCGCTATGCCCTGCTGGGCGCGATGCGTTCGGCGGCGCAGGTGGTGTCCTACGAGCTGGCGATGGGCATGGCACTGGTGTGCGTGCTGGTGCTGGCGGGCAGTCTCAACCTGACCGTGATCGTCGATGCCCAGCAGGGCGGCCTGCTGCACTGGTTCTGGCTGCCGCTGCTGCCGGTGATGGTGATCTACTTCGTCTCCGGCGTGGCCGAGACCAACCGCGCGCCATTCGATGTCGCCGAGGGCGAATCGGAAATCGTCGCCGGCTTCCACGTCGAGTATTCGGGTTCTGCGTTCGCGATCTTCTTTCTCGCCGAATACGCCAACATGATCCTGGTGTCGTTCCTGGCGCCGATCCTGTTCTTCGGCGGCTGGATGAGCCCGTTCCCGGCCAGCTGGGGCCTGCTGGGCGCCCCGGGCTTCTTCTGGCTGTTCGCCAAGGCCTTCGTGTTCGCGTTCCTGTTCCTGTGGTTTCGCGCCACGTTCCCGCGTTACCGCTACGACCAGATCATGCGTCTGGGCTGGAAGGTGTTCATACCGATCACGATCGTGTGGGTGCTGGTGGCCGGCTGCCTGAAGTACTTCCACATCGTCACGCCGGGAGCCTGACCATGTCGCGCGTCGCCCGCTATCTCAAGAGCCTGCTGCTGCTGGAGCTGTTCAGCGGCATGGGTCTGACCCTGAAGTACCTGTTCAAGCCCAAGTTCACGATGCGCTATCCGCAGGAGCACATTCCCAAGTCCGATCGCTTCCGCGGCCTGCATGCGCTGCGCCGCTATCCCAACGGCGAGGAGCGCTGCATCGCCTGCAAGCTGTGCGAGGCGGTGTGCCCGGCGCTGGCGATCACGATCGATTCGGCGCCGCGCGCCGACGGCCAGCGCCGCACCACGCGCTACGACATCGATCTGTTCAAGTGCATCTTCTGCGGGTTCTGCGAGGAATCCTGCCCGGTCGATTCGATCGTCGAGACGGACATCCACGAATATCACTTCGAGCAGCGCGGCGAGAACATCGTCACCAAGACCCAGCTGCTGGCGATCGGCGACCGTTTCGAGAAAGAGATTGCCGCTGCGCGCGCGCAGGACGCGGCTTACCGCTGAGCGACGGGACGACGAACCGATGAGCATCGAGCTGCTGGCCTTCTACCTGTTCGCCTCCGTCGCGGTGGTCGCCGCGCTGGGCGTGATCAGCCTGCGCAACCCCGTGCACGCGGTGCTGAGCCTGGTGCTGACCTTCTTCAGCATCGCCTGCGTGTGGCTGTTGCTGGATGCCGAGTTCCTGGCACTGGCGCTGGTCGTGGTCTATGTCGGCGCGGTGATGGTGCTGTTCCTGTTCGTGGTGATGATGCTCGACATCAAGGTCGCGGCGACACGCGAGGGTTTCATCCGCTTTCTGCCGGTGGGCATCGCGGTGGCGCTGGTGATGCTGCTGGAAATGCTGGCGCTGATCGGGGTGCGCGCGATGCGCGTGGCACCGCCAGCCGATCCGGCGATCGCGAACGGGATGGCGAACATCCAGTGGCTGGGGCAGGCGCTGTACACGCGCTTCCTGCTGCCGTTCGAGGTGGCAGCGCTGATCCTCACCGTCGGCCTGGTCGCCGCAGTGGCGTTGACCCTGCGCCGGCGCGAGGGCGTGCGTCACCAGGACGCCGCGCGTCAGTCGCAGGCGCGGGCGCGCGATCGCGTGCGCCTGGTCAGCATGCCCGCCGAACGCAACGAGGAGCCCCGGTCATGATCTCGCTCGCGCACTACATCGTGTTCGGCACCGTGCTGTTCTGCATCTCGGTGGCCGGCATCTTCATCAACCGCAAGAACGTGATCGTGCTGCTGATGGCGATCGAGCTGATGCTGCTCGCGGTGAACACCAACTTCATCGCCTTCTCGCGCTTCATCGGCGACCCCGCGGGCCAGGTGTTCGTGTTCTTCATCATGACCGTGGCCGCGGCCGAATCGGCGATCGGGCTGGCGATCCTGACCCTGCTGTTCCGCAACCGGCGCACGATCAACGTCGCCGAACTCGACGATCTGCGCGGTTGAGGAGTCGTACCCGATGACGCTTTCGACAGGGATCCTGCTGACCATCGCACTGGCGCCGCTGGCGGGCGCGCTGCTGGCCGGCCTGCTGGGCCGCCAGATCGGTCGCGCCGGAGCGCACACCGTGACCATCGCCGGCGTGGCGCTGTCGTGCGCGCTGTCGTTCTACGTGCTCTGGCAGCTGGTGTGGGGTGGCGCGCCGACCTACAACGCGAATCTCTACACCTGGTTCCAGATCGGCCCGATCAACGCCAGCGTCGGCTTCCTGATCGATCACCTGACCGCGCTGATGATGGTGGTGGTCACCTTCGTTTCGCTGATGGTGCATGTCTACACCGTCGGCTACATGGCCGATGACGACGGCTACCAGCGCTTCTTCGCCTACATCGCGCTGTTCACCTTCTCGATGCTGATGCTGGTGATGAGCAACAACTTCATGCAGCTGTTCTTCGGCTGGGAGGCGGTGGGCCTGGTGTCGTATCTGCTGATCGGCTTCTGGTACAAGCGGCCGACCGCGATCTACGCCAATCTCAAGGCCTTCCTGGTCAACCGCGTCGGTGATTTCGGCTTCGTGCTCGGGATCGCCGCGGTGCTGTATTTCCTCGGCACGCTGGACTATGTGCAGGCCTTCGCCCACGCGCCGGCGCTGATCGGCAAGGGACTCAGCGTCGACGGCCACGTGTGGTCGGCGGCGACGGTGATCTGCGTGCTGCTGTTCATCGGCGCGATGGGCAAGTCGGCGCAGGTACCGCTGCACATCTGGCTGCCCGACTCGATGGAAGGTCCGACGCCGATCTCGGCGCTGATCCACGCCGCGACCATGGTCACCGCCGGCATCTTCATGGTGGCGCGGATGTCGCCGCTGTTCGAGCTGTCGAACACCGCGCTCAGCTTCGTGCTGGTAATCGGCGCCACGACCGCGCTGTTCACCGGCCTGATCGGCATCGTGCAGAACGACATCAAGCGCGTGATCGCCTACTCGACGCTGTCGCAACTCGGCTACATGACGGTGGCGCTGGGCGTGTCTGCCTATTCGGCGGCGATCTTCCACCTGATGACGCATGCCTTTTTCAAGGCCCTGCTGTTCCTCGGCGCCGGCAGCGTGATCATGGCCATGCATCACGAGCAGGACATGCGCTACATGGGCGGCCTGCGCCGGTACATGCCGATCACCTACCTGACGATGTGGGTGGGATCGCTGGCGTTGTGCGGCATCCCGCCGTTCGCCGGCTTCTATTCCAAGGACGCGATCATCGAAGCGGTCGCCGATTCGCAGCGCTGGGGCTCGGGCTATGCCTATGTGTGCGTGCTGGCCGGCGTGTTCGTCACCGCGACCTACACCTTCCGCCTGATGTATCTGACCTTTCACGGCCGCGAGCGCTTCGTGGTCAAGGCGCCGCACGATCACGTCGCGCAGGGCGATCACGATCACCACGAGCCGGGCGTGCTGTCGCATCCGCCGCACGAGTCGCCGTGGGTGGTCACGCTGCCGCTGGTGCTGCTGGCGATCCCCTCGCTGCTGATCGGCGCGTTGACGGTCCGGCCGCTGCTGTTCGGCGATTTCTTCGCCGGTGCGATCAGCGTGGCGCCCGGCGGTGTGCTGGCGACCATGGCGACGCACTTCCACGGCGTGCTCGCCTACACGCTCGATGGTTTTCTCGGCGCGCCATTCTGGGTGGCCGCCGCCGGCATCCTCGCCACCAGCTATGTCTATCTCTTCAATCCCGCGCTCGCCGGGCGCATCGCCGGGCTGCTGGGCGGGTTCTATCGCCTGCTGTGCAACAAGTTCTATGTCGACGAGGCCTTCTACAACATCTTCGCGCGCGGCGGCCTGCGGCTGGGTCGCGCGTTCTGGCGCGGCGGCGACGAGGGCCTGATCGACGGCGCGGTCGTCAACGGCTCGGCTTCGCTGGTCGAGCGCATCGCCGGCACCGCGCGCGCGCTGCAGTCGGGATTTCTCTATCACTACGCCTTCGCCATGATCATCGGCCTGATCGTCCTGCTCGCGGGCTACGTGCTCGTGGGTCACGCCTGAGTCCGCACAAGGAAGCCCACCGACGATGTCCTCCTGGCCCCTGCTGAGCCTTCTCGTCTGGTTGCCGATCGTCGGCGCGCTGCCGGTGCTGCTGGCCGGTGCCCGCCGTCCGCGGGCGGCGCGCTGGATCGCGCTGCTGGTTTCGCTGGCGACCTTCGCCGTCAGCCTGCTGATGCTGCACGGCTTCAACGCCGACAGCGGCGCCATGCAATTCACCGAGAGCCGCGTCTGGATCGCGGCGCTCAATGCGCACTACGCGCTGGGCGTGGACGGCATTTCGGTCGCGCTGATCCTGCTGACCACCTTCACCACCATCCTGGTGATCGTTGGCGCCTGGGAGGTGATCCAGGACAAGGTGCACCAGTACATGGCGGCGATGCTGGTGCTGGAGGCGCTGATGCTCGGCGTGTTCTGCGCACTGGATGCACTGCTGTTCTACGTGTTCTTCGAGGCCATGCTGATTCCGATGTTCATCATCATCGGTGTCTGGGGCGGCCCGCGGCGCGTCTACGCGACGATCAAGTTCTTCATCTACACCTTCCTTGGTTCGATCTTCATGTTGATCGGACTGATCTATCTCTATCTCAAGGCCGGCACCTTCGATATCGCCACCCTGCAGGCGCTGCGCCTGACGCTGCCCGAGCAGACGTGGCTGTTCTTCGCCTTCCTGCTGGCGTTCGCGGTCAAGGTGCCGATGGTGCCGGTGCACACCTGGTTGCCGGATGCCCATGTCGAGGCGCCGACCGGCGGTTCGGTGGTGCTGGCGGCGGTGATGCTGAAGATCGGCGGATACGGATTCATCCGCTTTTCGCTGCCGATCACGCCGGATGCGTCGGCGCATTACGCCTGGCTGGTGATCGCGCTGTCACTGGTCGCGGTGGTGTACATCGGCTACGTCGCGTTGGTGCAGGAGGACATGAAGAAGCTGGTGGCCTATTCCTCGATCGCGCACATGGGTTTCGTCACCCTCGGCCTGTTCATCGTCTTCGCCCTGCTGCGCAGCAGTCCCGACGGCGTGATGGCTAGCCTGGGCGTGCAGGGCGCGATGGTGCAGATGATCTCGCACGGCTTCGTCTCGGGTGCGATGTTTACCTGCATCGGTGTCATGTACGACCGCCTGCACACGCGCCAGATCAAGGACTACGGCGGGCTGGTCAACGTGATGCCGTGGTTCGCCGTGTTCATGGTGTTCTTCGGCATGGCCAATGCCGGGCTGCCCGGCACCTCGGGCTTCGTCGGCGAATTCATGGTGATCCTGTCCAGCTTCGCGGCCGACCCGTGGATCGCGCTGGTGGCCGCGTTCACCCTGATCATCGGTGCCGCCTACACGCTGTGGCTGGTCAAGCGCGTGGTTTGGGGTGAAGTGACGCGACCGCAAGTTGCCGCGATGAAGGACATCAACGCGCGCGAGGCCTTCGTGCTCGGCGCGTTCGCACTGGCGGTGCTGGCGCTGGGCGTGTGGCCCGAACCGCTGGTCCACCTGATGAATGCTTCCGTGACCGGGCTGGTGCAGAAGCTCGCGTTGAGCAAGGTCTGAGGACGCTCCATGCCGAACTTGAACGATATCCTGACCCTGCTGCCCGAGGCCTACCTGACCGGCGCGATCTGCGTGCTGCTGCTGCTCGATGCCTTCATCAGCGAGCGCCAGCGCGCGGCCGTGCACTGGCTGACCCTGCTGGTGCTGGGCATCACGGCTCTGCTGGTGATCAGCGGGCAGATGCAGGGCACGGCGAGCGCCTTTGGCGGGATGTATCTGCGCGACCCGCTGGCCGAGATCCTCAAGCTCGCGGCGATCGCGGTCACCGCCATCGTGTTCCTGCTGGCGCGACCCTACATCGAGGACCGCCGCATCGCCTTCGGCGAGTTCCACACCCTGACCCTGTTCGCGCTGCTCGGCGTGATGCTGCTGGTCTCCGCCGGCAGCCTGATCATGATCTATCTGGGTCTGGAGCTGCTGACGCTGTCGTCCTACGCCCTGGTCGCGCTCAACCGCGATTCGCCGCTGTCCTCGGAAGCGGCGATCAAGTACTTCGTGCTCGGCGCGCTGTCTTCGGGCCTGCTGCTGTACGGCATGTCGATGATCTACGGCGCCACCGGCACCCTCGATCTCAATGTCATCCGCATGATGGTGCCGATGACTCCGCATCACGGCCTGCTGGTGTTCGGCCTGGTGTTCCTGATCGTCGGCATCGCCTTCAAGTTCGGCGCCGCGCCGTTCCACATGTGGCTGCCGGACGTCTACGAGGGGTCGCCGACCGCGGTGACGGTATTCATCGGCTCGGCGCCCAAGCTGGCCGCGGTCGGCATGGCGCTGCGCCTGCTCGACATGGGCCTGCCGGAACTGCTGCGCGACTGGCAACCGATGCTGGCGGTGCTGGCGGTGCTGTCGCTGGCGATCGGCAGTCTGCTGGCGATCGTTCAAACCAGCCTCAAGCGCATGCTGGCGTACTCGACCATCGCGCACATGGGCTATCTGTTCCTCGGCCTCGCTGCCGGCACCGCCTTCGGCAACGCGGTGGCGGTGTTCTACGCGATTGCCTACGCGCTGATGGCCACTGCCGCCTTCGGCATCATCCTGGCGCTGTCGCGCGCCGGCTTCGAGGCCGACCAGATCGACGACCTCAAGGGGCTGAACCAGCGCTCGCCGTGGTTCGCCGGGCTGATGGCGATCACGATGTTCTCGCTGGCCGGCGTGCCGCCGCTGTTCGGTTTCTTTGCCAAGCTGCTGGTGCTGCAGGCGGCCATCAGCGCCGGCATGCTGTGGCTGGCGCTGGTCGGCGCGGTGTTCGCGATCATCGGCCTGTATTACTACCTGCGCGTGGTCAAGGTGATGTACTTCGACAAGCCGGCCGCCGACAGCGTGCTTGCCGCCAGCCGCAACCTGCCGCTGCGCTGGGTGCTGTCGCTCAACGCGCTGGCGTTGCTGGTACTGGGCGTGCTGTGGGGCCCGCTGTTCGACTGGTGCCTGCGCGCGTTCACGGCCGCGTAGCACCGGGCACGCAGCAGGGCTTGCGCCGCTGGCGCCCCATCGCTAGACTTGGCGACTCTGTTGCGGGGTGGAGCAGTCTGGCAGCTCGTCGGGCTCATAACCCGAAGGTCGCAGGTTCAAATCCTGCCCCCGCTACCAGACCTTTCTGAACAAGAAAGCCTCCTCGCGAGGCTTTTTTGTTGGGCGCAGGGATGCGGCGCCGGCGTCGGGAAGCGACACAACGGCAACGCATGGAATGGGCCGGTGGTGCCCATTTTTTGTTTCTGCGGAATGAATCGGGAATGGTCGATACGCTCAAACTCGGTACACGCCTCGCCCCCGTCATCGCCGGCCTTGGCTTGCGCTGCGAGGGCGTGGAATGGATCCCCTCCGGTGGCGGCGGCGTACTGCGCGTGTACATCGAGGTCGACGGTCGCGAGGTCGGCGTCGACGACTGCGAGGCTGCCAGTCGCGCGTTGTCCGTGCTGCTCGATGCCGAGGATCCGATCCCGGGCCACTACACCCTCGAGGTGTCCTCGCCGGGGCTGGAGCGCCCGCTGTTCACCGCGACCCAGTTCGCTCGCTTTGCCGGCAGCGACGTCAAGGTCACGCTGAAGCTGCCGGTGGCCGGGCGCCGCCGCCTGCGCGGCCGCATCCTCGCGGTCGACGGCGAGCGCATCTCGGTCGAGGCCGAGGGGATGACGCACGCGTTCCTCGGCACCGATGTCGAGCGTGCCCAGCTGGTGCCTGACTGGGCGGCGCTGGGCTACGCGCCGCAACCCAAGCCCGGCGGCCCGCGTGCCAAGGGCAAGCTGGAAAACCGAACTGGCGGCGCGAGCGGTTCGCGTCGCGACGAGATGGACACGACCGGGCGTGGTGATGCGCCCGGAGGAGCTTCGCAATGAGCAAAGAACTGATGCTGGTCGTCGACGCGGTCGCCAACGAGAAGGGCGTCGATCGCGAGGTGATTTTCGAGGCGCTGGAAGCGGCGCTCGCGTCCGCGGCCAAGAAACGCTATTCCGAGCAGGACGTGGTGATCCGCGTCAGCATCGATCGCACCAGCGGCGAGTACGAGACGTTCCGACGCTGGGAAGTGGTCGCCGACGACGTGGTGATGGAATCACCCGATCGCCAGATCCGCTTGATGGATGCCGAGGACGAACGTGCCGGCAGCCAGGTCGGCGAATTCATCGAGGAGCGCATCGACAATCCCGAGTTCGGCCGCATTTCCGCGCAGGCCGCCAAGCAGGTGATCGTGCAGCGCGTGCGCGAAGCCGAACGCCAGCTGGTGGTCGACGCCTTCAAGGACCGCATCGGCGAGCTGGTCACCGGAATCGTCAAGCGCGTCGAGCGCGGCAACATCTACCTTGACCTCGGCAGCAACGCCGAGGCCCTGATCCAGCGCGACAAGGCGATCCCGCGCGAGACCGTGCGCGTGGGCGACCGCCTGCGCGGTTATCTGCACGACGTGCGCGCCGAGCTCCGCGGCCCGCAGCTTTTCGTGTCGCGCACCGCGCCCGAATTCATGATCGCGCTGTTCAAGCTGGAAGTGCCCGAGGTCGGTCAGGGCCTGGTCGAGATCAAGGCCTGTGCGCGCGACCCGGGCGACCGCGCCAAGATCGCCGTGCTGGCCCACGATCACCGCACCGATCCGATCGGTGCCTGCATCGGCATGCGCGGCTCGCGCGTGCAGGCGGTGGCCAACGAGCTCAATGGCGAGCGCGTCGACATCGTGCTCTGGAACGAGAACCCGGCGCAGTTCGTGATCAACGCGATGGCACCGGCACAGGTCGAGTCGATCATCGTCGACGAGGACAAGCATTCGATGGACATCGCGGTCGCCGAGCTCGAGCTTTCCAAGGCGATCGGCCGCGGTGGCCAGAACGTGCGTCTGGCCAGCAAGCTCAGCGGCTGGCAGCTCAACGTGATGACCCAGGACCAGGTGCAGGCCAAGAGCGAATCCGAGCAGGATGCCACGCGCAAGCTGTTCATGGACCGCCTCGAGGTCGATGCCGAGATCGCCCAGATCCTGGTCCAGGAGGGCTTCTCCAGTGTCGAGGAGATCGCCTATGTGCCGACCGGCGAACTGCTGGCGGTCGAGGGTTTCGACGAGGACATCGTCGAGGAGCTGCGCGCGCGTGCCCGCGACGCCCTGCTGACCGAGGCGCTGGCGGTCGAGGAGGACATCGAGGAGCACAAGCCGAGCGAGGAACTGCTCGCCCTCGAGGGCATGGACGAGAATCTCGCCTACGTGCTGGCCGAGCGCGGCGTGACCACGGTGGACGATCTTGCCGATCTCGCGGTCGACGAGATGATCGACATCGAGGGCGTGACCGAGGAGCAGGCGGCGGCATTGATCATGGCCGCGCGCGCGCCGATGATCGCCCGACTGGAGCAGGCCGGCTAGCATCGCGCACGGTGCGCCCGGACGGGCGTGCCGGGAATGGCCCCCGCCATGGAGGGTGGAAGCGCCTGCGGCCGCCCCGGCGGTCGCAGGAAGCTCAGGAATCGCGGAGTACGAATCGATGTCGGATGTCACGATCAAGCAACTTGCCAAGGTCCTGAACCTGCCCGTGGACCGCCTGCTCACGCAGCTGGTCGAGGCAGGCATGAAGTTCGAGGACCCGGACCAGGTGATCAGCAGCACCGAGAAGATCAAGCTGCTCGGATTCCTGCGCCGCACCCACGGCAAGAACGAGCCCGTCGTCGAGGAGGCCGCGCCGCGGCAGGTGACCCTGAAGCGGCGCAAGGTCAGCGAGATCACCGTCAGCACCGGCAGCGGGCGCACCGCTTCGGCCAAGACCGTGAATGTCGAGGTGCGTGCCAAGCGCACCTACGTCAAGCGCAGTGTCATCGCCGAGGAGTCGGCCAGCGACCACGAGCGCGAGGACGCCCTGCGCAAGCTGCAGCTGTCGCAGGTCGAGCGTGAGCGCGAAGACGGCGAGCGTGCGGAACAAGAACGCCGACGTCAGGAAGAAGAGATCAAGCTGCGCGCCCAGGAGGAGGAGCGCCGGCGCGCCGAGGAGGAGCGCTTGCGTGCCGAGGCTGCCGCCAAGGCGGCCATCCCGTTGCCGGCTGCCGTCACCAATGGCGAGACCCGAGCGGCGACCCCGCCGGTACCGCCGCGCCAGCCGCGCGGGGTGCCGGATTCCGGCAGCCGCCACAAGACGCCGGCACGCGGCGGGCATCGCCAGCGCGGCGACGCCGAGGACGACGCCAGCAACCGTTTCGCCGGCGGCGAGCTGCATCTGACCGATGCCGAGCGCGCGCGCCGGACCACCCGCCGCAAGACCCGGCCCAGCAAGGTCGAGGTCACCCGCATCGCCGGTCAGCATGGCTTCTCCAAGCCGACCGCGCCGGTGGTGCGCGAGGTCGAGGTCGGCGACAGCATCATCGTTGCCGATCTTGCCCAGAAGCTGGCGGTCAAGGGCTCCGAGGTGGTCAAGGCGCTGTTCAAGATGGGCGTCATGGCCACCATCAACCAGGCCGTCGAGCACGACACCGCCGTGCTGGTGATCGAGGAGCTGGGTCACACCGCCGTGCGTGCCACCGACCACGATGTCGAGGTCAAGCTGGTGGCGCAGTCCGAGAGCCTCGGCGCGCGCGCGCCGCGCCCGCCGGTGGTCACGATCATGGGCCATGTCGATCACGGCAAGACCTCGCTGCTCGACTATATCCGCCGCACCAAGGTGGCCGCCGGCGAGGCCGGCGGCATCACGCAGCACATCGGCGCCTACCACGTGCAGACGTCGAAGGGCGTGATCACCTTCCTCGACACGCCCGGCCACGCCGCCTTCACCTCGATGCGCTCACGCGGCGCCCGGTTGACCGACATCGTGGTGCTGGTGGTGGCGGCCGATGACGGCGTCATGCCGCAGACGATCGAGGCGATCCAGCATGCGCGTGCCGCCAAGGTGCCGCTGATCGTCGCGATGAACAAGATGGACAAGCCCGAGGCCAATCCCGACCACGTCAAGCAGGGCCTGGTACAGCACGAGGTGGTGCCGGAGGAGTGGGGCGGCGATGTGCAGTTCGTGCCGCTGTCGGCCAAGACCGGCGAGGGCGTGGATGCGCTGCTTGAAGCCATTTCGGTGCAATCCGAGGTGATGGAGCTGACGGCCGCCGCCACCGATCGCGCCAGCGGCGTGGTGATCGAATCGAGCCTCGACAAGGGTCGTGGCCCGGTCGCGACCGTGCTGGTGCAGCAGGGCACGCTGGCGCGCGGCGACTTCGTCGTCTGCGGCGTGGAGTTCGGCCGTGTGCGTGCGTTGTTCGACGAGACCGGCCAGCAGGTGCAGGCGGCCGGGCCGTCGATTCCGGTGCAGATGCTCGGGCTTTCCAGCGTTCCCGAGGCCGGCGACGATTTCGTGGTGGTTGCCGATGAGCGCCTGGCCAAGGACGTCGCCCAGCAGCGCGCGCAGAAGCGCCGCGAGTCGCGACTGGTCAGCAAGACCAATCGCCTCGAGGACATCATGGCGCAGATGAGCCAGGGCGGCGGCGAACAGCAGACGCTCAATATCGTCGTCAAGGCCGACGTGCAGGGCTCGGTCGAGGCGCTGCGCGATGCCCTGACCAAGCTCGGCAATGACATCGTCAAGGTCAACGTGATCGCATCCGGTGTCGGTGGCCTCACCGAATCCGACGCGACGCTGGCGGCGGCATCCAAGGCGCTGCTGATCGGTTTCAACGTGCGCGCCGATGCAACTGCACGCCGCGTGATCGAGGCCAACGGCCTCGACCTGCGCTATTTCTCGATCATCTATGACGTGATCGACCAGGTGCGCCAGGTGGCTTCCGGACTGCTCGGCGTGGAAGTGCGCGAGGAGATCATCGGCATCGCTCAGGTGCGCGAGGTGTTCCGCAGCTCCAAGTTCGGTGCCGTGGCCGGCTGCATGGTGGTCGAGGGCATGGTCAAGCGCAGCAAGCCGATCCGCGTGCTGCGCGACAATACGGTGGTCTTCCAGGGCGAGCTGGAGTCGCTGCGCCGCTTCAAGGACCTGGTGGACGAGGTGCGCAACGGCATGGAATGCGGCATCGCCGTCAAGCAGTACAACGACGTCAAGGTCGGCGACCAGATCGAGTGTTTCGAGCGGATCGAGGTGCCGAGAACGCTTTGAGATTCCGGGACTCGGGACTCGGAACTCGGGAAAACACAAGACTTGCAGAGCAAAATGCATGCGCTTTCGCCCCATAACGCTCGACTTCCAACTGCCCATTTCCCACTTCCGATTTCTTGCCGATGCCTTCGCGCGACTTCAAACGCACTGACCGGGTTGCCGCCGAGCTGCGTCGCGAGGTCAGCACGCTGGTGCACGCCGCGGTACGCGACCACGCGCTGCCCTCGGTCAGCGTTTCCGATGTCGAGGTGACGCGAGACCTCGATTTCGCCACCATCTGGGTCACTGCGCTGCTGCCGCAGCAATCGTCGGCCGCGGTGAAGGCGCTGAATGTCATGGCCCGCGAATTCCGCGTGCAGCTATCGCGCGTCATGCGCATGCGCCGGGTACCGGAGCTGCGCTTCCGCTACGACGATTCGGTCGATCGCGGCGAGCGCATCGACGCCCTGCTGCGCGGCAGCGGCGACCTCGATGCCAGCGACGATCAGGCGGCGGGCTGAACCGCGCGCCGCCGAGCGCCTGCTTTTCCCTTTTGCATCGTGCCGCTCGGCGCCGGATCGATGCAGCCGCCATCTGAATCGCAGGCTGGGCTGAAAAGCCCAGCCCAGGGCCGCCCAGAGCGCTGGGCTTGTCAGTCCAGCCCACGCCGCCGCAGGGCTTGGCATTTTCCCGAGTCCCGACTCCCGAGTCATCCTTCGACATGTCCCGTACCGCGACCCGCGATGTCCACGGCATCCTCCTGCTCGACAAGGCGCGCGGGCCGAGTTCGAATCGCGCCCTGCAGCAGGTGCGCCAGCTGTTCGGCGCGACGCGGGCCGGGCACACCGGCAGCCTGGATCCCCTCGCCAGCGGGCTGCTGCCGATCTGCCTGGGCGAGGCGACCAAGATCGCCGGATTGCTGCTCGGCGCGCGCAAGGCCTACGCCGCCGAGATCCGCCTCGGCCTGACCACGACCACGGACGACGCCGAGGGGGATGGGCTGGTCGAGCGGGCGGTGCCGGCACTGCAGCTTGATGCCGTGCGTGCCACGGCGGCGACCTTCGTCGGCCGCATCCGCCAGGTGCCGCCGGTCTATGCGGCCATCAAGCGGGGCGGCGTGCCGCTGTACCGGCGCGCCCGCCGCGGCGAAGCGGTCGCGGCACCGCCACGTGAGGTGGAGATCCACGCGCTGCAGATCGACGCTTGCGACGGCGGCCGGATCACGCTGCAGGTCGAATGCGGCTCGGGAACCTACATTCGCAGCCTGGCGCGCGATCTCGGCGAGCGTCTGGGCTGCGGCGGCCATCTGACCGCGCTGCGGCGGCTGTGGGTAGCCCCGTTCCGGACCCCGGCGATGCGGACCTTCGAGGAGCTTGTGGAACTGCGTGAGCGTGCGGGTGAAACCGGTCTGGACGCCTGCCTGCTGCCGCTCGAGGCCGGATTGGCCGATTGGCCGCGCGTCGTGCTGGGCGCGGCCGAGGCCATCGCGCTCGGCAACGGCCTGCGGGTCACCGCACCGTCCGGTCTGCGGCCTGGCCCATGTCTTGCGCTGGAGGCGGGGGGGCGCCCGCTGGCGCTGGCCGAAGTGGACGCGGACGGGCGTCTTCACACCCGCCGCGGATTCCACTGGTCGGCCTGAGTCGGCTCGAATCGGCCGATTTAGCTTGTTGGATGGTCGCGGCTGCCGCTAAAATACCCGGCTTGACACCATGGCCCGTATCCACCCGGCGGGGCTTGCGACGCATCATCCGAGCGGTGATCCGTGGCAAGCCTCGCACCTGCTTCGAGGCTCAGTACTCCCATGTCGCTTACCGTTGAACAGACCAGCAAGATCATCACCGACTACCGGCGCGCGCCGGCTGACACCGGCTCGCCGGAGGTGCAGGTCGCCCTGCTTTCCGCGCGCATCGAGCACCTCTCCGGGCACTTCAAGACGCATGCGCACGATCATCATTCGCGCCGCGGCCTGCTGAAGCTCGTCAATCAGCGCAAGCGCCTGCTCGGCTATCTCAAGGGCAAGGACAGCGAGCGCTATCAAACCCTGATCCAGCGCCTCGGCCTGCGTCGCTGAGCCCGGCCAAAAGGACATATTCGTGGCGAAAGTAACCAAGTCATTCCAGTACGGCCAGCATCAAGTCACTCTGGAGACGGGCGAAATCGCCCGCCAGGCCTCCGGCGCGGTGATGGTCAGCATGGGCGGTACCGTGGTGCTGGTCGCGGCAGTCGCCGCACCGAGGGCACGCGACGGCCAGGATTTCTTCCCGCTGACGGTGGACTACCTCGAGAAGTTCTACTCGGCCGGCCGCATTCCCGGTGGCTTCTTCAAGCGCGAGGGGCGCCTGACCGAGAAGGAAACGCTGACCTCGCGCCTGATCGACCGGCCGATCCGTCCGCTGTTTCCCGAGGAGTTCAAGAACGAGGTGCAGATCGTCGCCACCGTGGTGTCGATGAATCCCGAGATCGACGGCGACATCCCGGCGCTGATCGGCGCTTCGGCTGCGCTGTGCCTGGCCGGCGTCCCGTTCAAGGGTCCGATCGCCGCCGCCCGCGTCGGTTATGCCGGTGGCCAGTACCTGCTCAATCCCAGCGCCACCGAGCTGAAGACCTCCGATCTGGATCTGGTCGTCGCCGGCACCGCCAATGCCGTGCTGATGGTCGAGTCCGAGGCCAAGCTGCTCAGCGAGGAAGTGATGCTGGGCGCGGTGATGTTCGGTCACCGGCAGATGCAGGCGGCGATTACCGCGATCAACGAGTTGGTCGCCGCGGCCGGCCGCAAGCCGTTTGCCTGGCAGGCACCGGCACGCAACGACGCGTTGTTCGCCGCGCTCGAGGCAGCCCTCGGCAATCGCCTGCACGATGCATTCAAGGTGCGTGACAAGCTGGAGCGCCGCGACGCCATTGCCGCGATCAAGCGCGAGGTCAAGACCGCGGTCGCTGCACAGGCCGTCGAGAAGGGCTGGAACGACGCCGAGATCGGTGCGGCCCTGGGCGAGATCGAGTACCGCACCCTGCGCGATGGCGTGCTCAAGACCAAACTGCGCATCGACGGCCGCAAGCTCGACGACATCCGTGCGATCACCGCACGCGTCGGCGTGCTGCCGCGCACCCACGGTTCCGCGCTGTTCACCCGCGGCGAGACGCAGGCGCTGGTCACCGTCACCCTCGGCACCACCCGCGACGCGCAGATCATCGACGCGCCCGAAGGCGAGTCCAAGGATCCATTCCTGTTCCACTACAACTTCCCGCCGTACTCGGTCGGTGAAGCCGGCCGCATGATGGGCCCCAAGCGCCGCGAGATCGGCCACGGACGTCTCGCCAAGCGCGGCGTGCAGGCGGTCAAGCCGACCATCGAGTCGTTTCCGTACGTGCTGCGCGTGGTCAGCGAGATCACCGAGTCCAACGGCTCGTCGTCGATGGCCTCGGTGTGCGGTGCCTCGCTGGCGATGATGGATGCCGGCGTGCCGCTGCAGGCGCCGGTGGCCGGCATCGCCATGGGCCTGGTCAAGGAAGGCGACGAGTTTGTCGTGCTGTCGGACATCCTCGGCGACGAGGACCATCTCGGCGACATGGACTTCAAGGTGGCCGGAACCGCCGCCGGCGTGTCCGCGCTGCAGATGGACATCAAGATCGACGGCATCACCGAGCAGATCATGCACACGGCGCTGGAGCAGGCCAAGCGCGGCCGTCTGCACATTCTCGGCGAGATGGCCAAGTCGATCAGCACGGCGCGCAGCGAGATGAGCGAATTCGCCCCGCGCCTGCTGACCATGCGCATCCATCCGGACAAGATCCGCGAAGTGATCGGCAAGGGCGGTTCGGTGATCCGCTCGATCACCGATGAGACCGGCGCCACCATCGACATCCAGGACGACGGCACCATCATCATCGCCTCGGTCAATCGCGCCGCGGCCGAAGAGGCCAAGAAGCGCATCGAGATGATCGTCTCCGATGTCGAGCCGGGCCGCATCTACGAGGGCCGCGTGGCGAAGCTGATGGACTTCGGTGCATTTGTCACGATCATGCCGGGCAAGGATGGCCTGGTGCACGTGTCGCAGATCTCCAGCGAGCGCGTCGAGAAGGTGTCCGACAAGCTCAAGGAAGGCGACATGGTCAAGGTCAAGGTGCTGGAAGTGGACAAGCAGGGCCGCATCCGCCTGTCGATCAAGGCGGTGCTCGAGGACGCCCAGGCCTGAGCCAGGCGTACCCCCGCGATTCCCGACGCCCGGTCTCGCAAGAGCCGGGCGTCATCGTTTGCGATCCCCGATGGTGCGGCGCACAATAGACCCATGCATGCGGGCGGCGCGATGACGCGGCCATGGATCCGGCGCGGGGCGGCCGTGGCGCGGCGACCGACAGGATGGCAAACGCCCGCAGGGCGAGGAGCGGATACCGCCCGACCGCGGAGCCGCGAACCGATGGATGCACAAGGACTCGGGAGATCAGCATGGCCCATGCAGACGCGTTATCCGGCAGCGACTTCGAGCGACTGGCCCGGCAGTCTTGGGATGCCTGGCAGGGTTGGATGAAAGGTGGCGCCACGTCCGGCGCCGTACCCACGGCGGCGGCATCGTCCGAAGCGGCGGAACGCGCCCTGGCTGGCCTGAAGGGTTACTTCTCCCTGCTCGAAACATTGTGGGCGGGCGCCCCGGACGCCGCTTCGGCCGGCGATTGGCGCGGCTGGATGAGCGGTGTGTTCGCGGGACCGGGGCAGCCCTTCGCACAGGCGTTCGCGGATACCAGCGGCATGGCCGGTGGTGGTCCGGACGCGTGGCTGGCCGGGGCCCGGCGCGTTGCCGAGCCGCTGCTCGAAGGCCTGCGCAAGGACATCAACCTGCCGACCTTCGGCCTTGCCCGGGAACATCAGGAGCGTGGTCAGCGCCTGCTGCAGGCACTCACCGACCTGCAGCAGCAGATGGCTCAGTACCACGCCCTGCTGGCGCGCGCCGG
The DNA here is from genome assembly GCA_028870665.1 of Lysobacteraceae bacterium. Taxonomy (GTDB): domain Bacteria; phylum Pseudomonadota; class Gammaproteobacteria; order Xanthomonadales; family Rhodanobacteraceae; genus Metallibacterium. Next base: position 14,089 of record JAGWPB010000020.1, on the reverse strand, counting down.
CCGGCTGGCCGCCGAACGGCTCGAAGCGAAGCTCGCCGCGCATGCTGAGCCCGGTCGGCAGATCGACTCGCTGCGTGCGCTCTACGACCTCTGGGTGGACGCCGCCGAGGATGCCTTCCAGGAAGTCGCGCTGTCGCCCGAGTACCGCAGCGTCTACGGCGCCCTGGTCAACGCGCAGTCCCGCGTGCGTCACGAGAGCCAGGCACAGACCGAGGTCCTCGTCCGCGAGATGGGATTGCCGACTCGCGGCGAGGTGGCGACGCTCGGCCAACGTCTGCATGAAGTGCGACGGACACTCCGTGTCCAGGGCGAACTGGCGCACGAGGTGGCTGCCCTGCGCATCGAGCTCGAAGCATTGAAGCGTGGCCGCGCCGCTGCGCCGATGCCGGCAACAACGCCCGAGTCGGTCGTGAGCAAGCCCGCGGTCGCTGCCGGCAAGCTCAAGGCCGGCGTGCGCGCCCCGGCGCCCGCCGCGGGCAAGTCCAAGGCCGTCGTGAGCGCACCGGCCGCTGCCGCCGGCAAGCCCAGGCCCACCGTGCGCGCGCCGGTGCCCGCCAGCACGCCCAAGCCCGGTGCCGGCAAACGCCGTCCTGCTCGCAAGAACCCCTGAGGAGCCGCCATGTACAGCCCGTTGCGCATCGATCCGCTCAAGGCCCTCGAAGAAATCGAAACCTTCCGCCGCAAGCTCGCCGCCGGGCTGCCCAGTCTGCGCAGCCTCGGCGAGGTGCACTTCGGCGCCACGCCGAAGGAGGCGGTCTATCGCGAAGACAAGCTGGTGCTCTATCACTTCCGTGGTGAGCGCAAGCCGAGCGCGAAGGTGCCGCTGCTGATCAGCTATGCGCTGGTCAATACGCCGTGGATGACCGATCTGCAGGCCGACCGCTCGCTGGTGGCGCGGCTGCTGGAGCAGGGCGAGGACGTGTACCTGATCGACTGGGGCTATCCCGATCTCGCCGATCGCTGGCTGACGCTCGAGGACTATATCGAGGGCTATCTCGGCCGCTGCATCGACGTGGTGCGCAGGCGTCACGACCTCGATGCGATCAATCTGCTGGGGATCTGCCAGGGCGGCGCGTTCTCGCTGTGCTACGCCGCACTGCACCCGGAGAAACTGGCCAACCTGATCACGATGGTGACGCCGGTGGATTTCCACACGCCGGACAACATGCTCTCGCACTGGACGCGCGAGATGGACGTCGATGCCTTCGTCGATTCGCTGGGCAACATTCCCGCCGACCTGATGAACTTCTGCTATCTGACGCTGAAGCCGGTGCGCCTGAACCAGCAGAAGTACGTCGGCCTGGTGGACATTCTCGACGATCCGAAGGAAGTCGAGAACTTCCTGCGCATGGAAAAGTGGATCTTCGACTCGCCCGACCAGGCCGGTGAGGCATTTCGCCAGTTCATCAAGGATTTTTACCAGGGCAACAAGCTGATCAAGGGCGAGGTCATGATCGGCGGTCGCCGCGTCGATCTCGAGCGGGTGAGCATGCCGGTGCTCAACATCTATGCCGAGCAGGATCATCTGGTGCCGCCCTCGGCGGCGCGTCCGTTGCGCGACCACGTCGGTACCCGGGATTACACCGAGCTCAGCTTCAAGGGCGGCCACATCGGCATCTATGTCTCCAGCCGCGCCCAACGCGAAGTGCCCGGCGCGGTCCATGCCTGGCTGGCTGCGAGGGGTGGCTGAGACCGCCGGGAGGTGTGAACGCCGGCGCGATGCCTTCACGATGCCGCGCAATCCGCCGAGCCATCCGCCGCGCCCTGCGGCCGGGCGTGCCGATCGGCCGCCGGGCGTGGCGCGGGACCGCGATCAGGGTCGTGCGCCGGTTGCCCTTGCGCCAGCGCCACGCCGACAGCCCGGTCGCGATCCGGGACTCGCGCGCCGTTGCATCCGCAGCGCGCGCCGAACTCCTTGCCCGCAGAGGCGTCTATGCCTCATCGTGACGGACGCCGCTCGGCGGCGCCCTGATCGCCCGCCATGCCCGAGGACCCGATGACGGTAATGAATGGACACGACCGCGTGCGTGCCGTGCAGTGGCAGGGTGACCATTTGCGCCTGCTCGATCAGCGCCTGCTGCCGCAGCACGAGGCATGGATCGAATGCCGCACGGCGCGCGAGGTGGCAGGCGCGATCCGTGATTTGGCGGTGCGTGGTGCGCCGGCGATCGGTCTCGCGGCGGCCTGGGGCGCGGTGCTGGCGGCGCGCAGCGGCATGGCCGGTTTCGGTACCGAACTGGCGATGCTGCGCCGTGCGCGCCCGACCGCCGTCAATCTGATGTGGGCGCTGGATCGCATGGCCGCCGCGGCGCATGCCGGGCGTGACCTTGCCGTCGAGGCGCAGACGATCCAGGACGAGGATCTGGCCGCCAACCGGCACATGGGTGATCTGGGCGCGGCATTGCTGGAGCCGGGCGTCGGCGTGCTCACCCACTGCAATACCGGCTCGCTGGCGACCGCCGGTTTCGGCACCGCGCTGGGCGTGATCCGCGCCGGCGTCGCCGGCGGTCGCATCGCGAAGGTCTATGCCGGCGAAACGCGTCCCTGGCTGCAGGGTGCGCGCCTGACGATGTGGGAGCTGATGCGCGACGGCATCGACGCCACCCTGATCGCCGACTCCGCCGCCGCGCATCTGATGCGGTCCGGTGCGGTGCAGTGGGTCATAGTCGGCGCCGACCGCATCGCCGCCAACGGCGATACCGCGAACAAGATCGGGACGTATGCGCTGGCGATCGCGGCGCGTCATCACGGTGTGCGCTTCATGGTCGTGGCGCCGGCGGCGACCGTCGACATGGCGACGGCGACGGGTGCAGCGATCGCGATCGAGCTGCGCGACGGCGACGAGTTGCTGACATGGGCCGGCCAGCGGCATGTGGTCGCGGGTGCACATGCCCTCAACCCGGTGTTCGATGTCACTCCGGCCGCCCTGATCGACGCCATCGTCACCGAGCGTGGCGTGATCGCATCGCCGGATGCGCAGCGGATGCGTTCGCTGTTCGGAGATCGCGATGCGTGAGATCGGATTATTCTTTGTCGGCGGCGTGATCGGCTTTTTCGTCGATGCCGGCATCGTCCAGCTGCTGGTCAGCAAGGCCGGCATGGATCCCTACCTTGCACGCGTGTTCTCGTTTCTTTGCGCGGCCACGGTGACCTGGCTCTGGAATCGCCGCTACACCTTCGCCGCGCATCGCGGCCAGCACAGCAAGCGCGCCGAATGGATGCGCTGGATGGCCGCGATGAGCGGTGGCGCGCTGGTCAATTACGGTACCTACGCGCTGGCGGTATGGCAGTTCCCGCTGGTGCATGCCTGGCCCGCGCTTGGCGTCGCCGCGGGCTCGGTGACGGGCGCCGGCGTCAACTATCTGGGTGCCCGCCACTTCGTCTTCGCCAAGCCTCGCGGGGGCGTCAAGACGCGGGCGTAAGTGCCCGTCTTGAAAGCCTTTTTTCGCCCTTTTCGCGGGATGCCTGTGCTACACTTCACGGATCGTTTGCGGGTCACCGCGGCCGTCCTGGGGCGGTCGCGTCCCGCCACCACCCGGAAGCCCCCTGATGGCCGAACTCGCCAAGGAAATCATCCGCGTCAACATCGAGGACGAGATGCGCCAGAGCTACCTCGATTACGCCATGAGCGTGATCGTGGGGCGCGCGCTTCCGGATGTGCGTGACGGCCTGAAACCGGTGCATCGCCGCGTGCTGTTCGCGATGGGCGAACTCAGCAACAGCTGGAACAAGCCGTACAAGAAATCGGCGCGCGTGGTGGGCGACGTCATCGGCAAATACCACCCGCATGGCGACCAGTCGGTCTACGACACGCTGGTGCGCATGGCGCAGCCGTTCTCGCTGCGCTATCTGCTGGTGGACGGCCAGGGCAATTTCGGCTCGGTCGACGGCGACAACGCAGCCGCGATGCGCTACACCGAAGTGCGCATGGCGCGGCTCACCCACGAGCTGATGGCCGACATCGACAAGGACACCGTCGACTTCGGGCCCAACTACGACGAAAGCGAGCATGAACCGCTGGTGCTGCCGACGCGGGTGCCGAACCTGCTGATCAACGGTTCCGCAGGCATCGCTGTGGGCATGGCGACCAACATCCCGCCGCACAACCTCGGCGAGGTGGTCGACGCCACCGTGGCCCTGATCGACGATCCGGATCTCGGCATCGACGCGCTGATGCAGCACATTCCCGGACCGGATTTCCCGACTGCCGGCATCATCAACGGGGCCGCCGGCATCGTCGAGGCCTATCGCGGCGGCCGCGGCCGCATCCTGGTGCGTGCCCGCGCCGACATCGAGACCGAGCCTGGCGGCCGCGAGACGATCATCATCAGCGAGCTGCCGTATCAGGTGAACAAGGCGCGACTGATCGAGAAGATCGCCGAACTGGTCAAGGAGAAGAAGCTCGAGGGCATCTCGGAACTTCGCGACGAGTCCGACAAGGACGGCATGCGCGTGGTCATCGAGATCCGCCGCGACGCCATGGCCGATGTGGTGCTCAACAACCTGTTCCAGCAGACCCAGCTGCAGGTCACCTTCGGCATCAACATGGTTGCGCTGGTCGACGGTCAGCCGCGCCTGCTCAACCTCAAGGACATCATCGCGGCTTTCATTCGCCACCGTCGCGAGGTGGTGACGCGCCGGACGCTGTTCGATCTGCGCAAGGCGCGCGCCCGCGCCCACATCCTCGAAGGTCTGACCGTCGCACTGGCCAACATCGACGCGATGATCGAGCTGATCAAGACCTCCGCTTCGCCGCTGGAAGCACGCGATCGCCTGTTGGCGCGCACCTGGGAACCGGGCCTGGTGCGCGCGCTGCTGGCGGCCCAGGGCGCGGAGCTGACACGGCCCGAGGATCTCGATCCCGCCGCCGGGCTCAAGATCGCCGGCTACCAGCTGTCCGAAGTGCAGGCCAGGGAAATCCTCGAGATGCGCCTGCATCGCCTGACCGGTCTGGAGCAGGAGAAACTGACCGAGGAGTATCGCCAGATCCTCGACACCATCCGCGGACTGATCGCCATTCTCGAAAGCCCCGAGCGTCTGCTCGCCGTCATCCGCGAGGAGCTGCTGGCGATCAAGACCGACTATGCCGATGCGCGCCGCACCGTGATCCAGCCGTCGCAGGAGGATCTCGACATGCTCGACCTGATCCCGCCCGAGGACGTGGTCGTGACGCTGTCGCACGCGGGCTACGTCAAGCGCCAACCGGCCAGTCTCTACCGCGCGCAGAAGCGCGGCGGCAAGGGTCGCTCGGCCACGGCGATGAAGGAGGAGGATTTCGTCGAGCAGTTGTGGGTGGTCAACACCCACGACACGCTGCTGGCCTTCACCGGTGCCGGGCGCGTGTTCTGGCTGAAGGTGTACCAGATTCCCGACGCCGGCCCCGGCGCGCGCGGCAAGCCGATCGTCAACCTGTTGCCGCTGGAGGAGCACGAAAAGGTGCAGGCGGTACTGCCGGTGCGCGAGTTTCCCGACGACCGTTTCGTGTTCTTCGCCACTCGCGACGGTACGGTCAAGAAGACGCCGCTCAGCGACTACTCGCGGCCGCGCAGCAACGGCATCCGCGCGATCGATCTCGACGATGGCGATGGCCTGGTCGACGTGCAACTGACCGACGGCCGCAGCGATGTGCTGCTGTTTGCCTCCAACGGCAAGGCGGTGCGTTTCGCCGAGGACGAGGTGCGCGCGATGGGCCGCGTTGCCCACGGCGTGCGCGGCATGCGCCTGACCGATGACGCGCGCGTGGTGTCGATGATCGTGGCCCGCGGCGGCGACATTCTCACCGCCACCGCCCGCGGCTATGGCAAGCGCACGCCGCTGGATGATTTTCCGCGCAAGGGCCGCGGTACCCAGGGTGTGATCGCCATCCAGTGTTCCGAGCGCAACGGCGCGCTGGTCGCGGCGGTGCAGGCCGACGGCAGCCACGGGCTGATGCTGATTTCCAACCTGGGCACGCTGGTGCGCACGCGTGTGTCCGAAGTCTCGCAGTTGGGCCGCAACACCCAGGGCGTGACCCTGATCCGGTTGCCGGCCGAAGAGAATCTGGTCGGCGTAGTGCGCCTGGAGGGCCTGGACGAGGATGAGGCCTCGGAACTCGTCGAAACGCAGCCGGCCGCGCAAGTGCCGCCTGCGACCTGACTGCGCTAACGCGCCCTGCGCAAGCCCCTGCACTCCGGGGCTTGCGCAGGTGCGGCGGCTCCGTCAGCGGATGGCGGCCAGCATCGCCTCGGCGCTGGAGACCTTGAATTCGCCCGGCGCCTCGACGTGCAGCGCCTTGACCACGGCATCCTCGGCATAGAGGGCAAAGCGCTGCGAACGCAGACCCAGGCCGAACGCCGTGGCGTCGAGCTCCAGACCCAGTGCCCTGGTGAACGCGCCATTGCCGTCGGCCAGCAGATGCAGGCCCTCGGGGGTGTGCTGCGACTTGCCCCAGGCATCCATCACGAAGGCATCGTTCACGGCCATGCAGGCCACCTCGATGCCGCGCTGGCGGAAGTCCTCGAAGTGCTCGACGTAGCCCGGCAGATGCCGGACCGAGCAGGTCGGGGTGAACGCGCCGGGGACGGCGAACAGGACCACCTTGCGGCCGTTGAAGATCTCGTCGCTGGTCACGGCCGCGGGTGCGCCGTCGCGCATGATATTGAGGGGGGCGCGGGGAATGCGGTCACCGATGCGGATGCTCATGGGCAGGAACTCCAGGGGATGGGCACGGCGGCAGGCCATGCGGTCGGGTCTTGCGACATCGTACCGCGGCGGGCGTGAACACGCGGTCTTGATCGGCCGGCAGCCGGCCCTATCTTCGGGTTCAGGCGGCCACCGGCCGCATTTCATGGAGGCATCCGTCATGACCATTACCCGCTATACCCCCTGGGCGCTGTCGAACAACCTGCAGGGCGAGATCAATCAGGTGCTCGACCGCTTTCTCAACGCCGGCGAGACCGACCAGTCCAACGTCGTCACCAGCCAGTGGACGCCGCGCGTGGACATCCGCGAGGAGGACAAGCGCTTCGTGATTCTGGCCGACATTCCCGGTGTCGACCCCAAGGACATCGAGGTGCACATGGACAAGGGCATCTTGTCGATCAAGGGCGAGCGGACCGCCGAGAACAAGGAACAGCAGGGCAAGTTCACCCGGGTCGAGCGCTCGCACGGGTTGTTCTACCGCCGCTTCGCGCTGCCCGACAGCGCCGATGCCGACGGCATCCGCGCCATCGGCCGGCACGGCGTGCTGGAGATCAGCATTCCGAAAAAGCCGGAAACCACGCCGCGCAGGATTACCATCGCCGCCAGCGAGTGAGCGTGATCGGGCCCGCGGCGGACTGTCCGCCGCGGACCCCCGTGATCAAGCCAGACGGCGGGGGAACGCGGCATCATCCCGGCGCCGGCAGGGAGCTGGCGCCTTGGGTCGGGCAGCCGGCTTGATGCCGGCCCATCCCGGGCCGTTGCCTGCGGCCGTGGCCCGGCTTCCGCTGCAGCGACAGCCCGTGCGTGGCGACACTCCCAGCGGAGCAGAGCATGGAATTCAAGGATTACTACGACACCCTGGGCGTGAAGCCCGACGCCAGCGCAGCCGAGATCAAGGCGGCCTACCGCAAGCTGGCGCGCAAATTCCATCCCGATGTCAGCAAGGAGGCGGGCGCGGAGGAGCGCTTCAAGACGGTCAATGAGGCCTACGAGGTACTCCAGGACAAAGGCAAGCGCGCGGCCTATGACCAGGTGCGCGCCGGTGGCTATCGCGCCGGCGACAGCTTCCGTCCGCCGCCCGGCTGGGGTGGCGACGCGGGACCGGGGTCCGGCGCTGGCGCCCACGGCGATTTCAGCGACTTCTTCGAAAGCCTGTTCGGCCAGCCGCCGGGTGGCCGTTCGGGCGCGCGCGGCCGGCGCGGACGCGACGTGCAGGCGCACATCGATATCGATCTCGCCACGGCTTTTGCCGGCGGCAAGACCCGGGTGGCGCTGCAGGATGGCAGCCATGAACGCGTGCTGGAGGTGCGGATTCCCGCCGGCATCGCGCCGGGCCAGGTGATCCGCCTCGCCGGTCAGGGACATCCGGGCAGCGGCGGGCAGTCGTCCGGCGATCTGCTGCTCGAGGTCGGCGTGCGCGATGACGCCCGCTTCCAGCTCGACGGTCGCGACATCCGCGTCAGCCTGCCGGTGGCGCCGTGGGAGGCCGCGCTGGGCGCCACGGTGCCGGTACCGACCCTGGCCGGCACGGTCGAGATCAAGGTGCCGGCCGGCTCGCAAAGCGGGCGCCGGCTGCGACTCAAGGGCCGCGGGATGCCCGGGCACCCACCCGGCGATCAGATTGTCGATCTCGCGATCCGCACGCCGGCCGCCGGCGATGCGGATGCGCGCAAGGCCTACGAGGCTTTCGCACAGGCGTTCACCGGGTTCGATCCGCGCCAATGAGGGAACCGCTCGGCATGCGATTCATGCCGCGATCAAGGGGCCGCGAGGCCGGCATCCCCTGACCGGTCAGCGGCATCGGTGGTCAGGCGCGCGATGCGAGCGGCATTCCGTTGCGCCCAGTCATGCAATGTCGCCTGATCGAGCGGCCTGCTGATCAGGTAGCCCTGGAATGCGTTGCAGCCCATGGCCGCGAGCGCTGCACGCTGCGCTTCGGTCTCGACGCCCTCGGCCACGATATACAGATCCAGGCCCCGCGCCAGGGTGATCACCGCCTCGACGAAACGGTCCCCGGGCGACGTGGTCATGTCGCGGATGAAGACTTGGTCGATCTTGAGCTCCCTGACCGGAAGCGCCTTCAGCGTCGCGATCGAGGCATAGCCGGTGCCGAAATCATCGATCGCGACGCGGATGCCGAAGGCATCAAGCTGGCGGATCTTGGCCGCGGCGTCAGCCACGTCATGCAGGAATGCGCTCTCGGTGATCTCGAGGGTGATCAGGCCCGGCGCGACTCCCGAAGCCCGGAGCGTATCGGTCACCATGGTCACGAAATCGGGCAGCGCCAGCTGCCAGGGGCTGATGTTGATGGCCAGTCGCGGGGGCGGGTACAGCGAAGACGGCCATGTGCGCAGGGCGGCGCACGCGCGCTGCAATACGAAGCGCCCCAGCGGGTGGATCAGACCGGTTTCCTCGGCCAGGGGTATGAAATCGCCCGGCTCCACGAACCCGAATTCGGCGTGTTTCCAGCGCAGCAGGGCTTCGGCGCCGACCAGGCCGCCATGCCGATCGATCTGCGGCTGGAAGAAAAGCCGAAGTTCGTCGCGTTCGATGGCCAGCCGCAGCCCCTTCTCGAGAGCAAGGCGGCGTTTGGCATCATCCTGCAGGACCGCGCTGTACATGGCCGTGGCGCTGCGGCCTGAGGCCTTGGCCCGATGCAGGGCAAGATCCGCCTGCCGCAACAGCGTTTCGGCGCTCTCGGTGTCGCCCTGCACCAGTGCGATGCCGGCGCTGATGCCCGTGGTCAGTTCATGCTCGCCGAGATGAAACGGCTCGGCGAGTTGTTGCGTCAGCTCCCCGGCGATGCGGCCGGCGGCGCGTTGGGTCTCCGCGGCATCGGCGCCGAGGCGCTCCAGGAGCAGGGCGAATTCGTCGCCACCCAGGCGTGACGCGCAGCGCGCGCCCGGATAGGCCAGGCGCAGTCGATGGGCAATCTCGCACAGCAATTGATCGCCGATGCTGTGGCCCAGGGCGTCGTTGATGATCTTGAAGTGGTCGAGGTCGATCACGATCAGGGCGCCATGGACGCCGCTGGGCCGGCTGCTTTCGATGGTCTCCGTGATGGCCTCCCAGAGGGCGCGGCGATTGGGCAGATCGGTCAGCGCATCGTGGTAGGCCAGATGGCGCAGGCGCTGCTGCGCCTGGATGAGCCGGGCGCTTTCGGTGCGCAAGTCCTCGATGCCGGTGGCCAGGGCATCGCTCTGCAATTGCATTTCGCGCGTCAGCGAGCGGCTGACCAGCAGGACCAGGGCCAGAAACGGAACGGCATCCCAGTCGATCGAACGGGTGCCCGCGACCGTCACGTATTCGGCATTGGCCTGGGCGGCCAGCTGGATCAGGATGTAGATCGCCAATGGCAATGCGCGTTCGCGCGTGCCGTGGCGCCACAGGACCCAGCAGCGCCAGACCGCCCACACATAGACCAGAAAAGTGGCCAGGTAGTAGAGCCAGGCGAAGCGGGCCGGGGCCCCGGAAAACTGAGTGATGCGCTCGCCCCAGGGCAAGGTGAGCGGCGGCAGCAGGGTGAGGTCCGACAGCAGCAGGCTGGGCGTCGATGCGAGGTCCAGCACCAGGAGCGCAGCGAATAGCACCGCCGCGACCGCGAGCCAACGGCGCCATTGACGCAGTCCGGTATACAGGCCGAAAAACCAGACAGCCGCCGGGAAGACCAGGCAGGCGACAGCCACGTGCGCACGCTCGACGGGTACGAGCGAAGTGACATCGTCGAGCATCTGCAACTGGGTCGAGAGCGCATTGTAGGCCGCGACCAGCAGGCAGAACCAGCCGAATGCGAGGTAGACCCGGTCGGTGCGGCGCTGCGAGCCGACATGGATGAAGTGGATCCCGGCGAACAGGCAGATGCCTGTTGCCATCCACAGCACCGGTAGCCAGATGGCCATGCGATTCCCGTGACCGTGCAGCCACGACGCGGCTACTGTCGCACATTCATGGCGGGCGTGATGTGGTGGTTTTCCGCAGGCAAAGCCGGGGAGCCCGAGGCATCAGCACCCGGTGCATCGAAGCGCCGGTCGAACCGGGATGCTCAGCCGCCGAGAGTCTCACGCATGATCGAGCCGAGTTCGGTCTCGCTGATCGGCTTGGTCAGGTAACCCCTGGCACCCTGGCGCAGGCCCCAGACCTTGTCGGTTTCCTGGTCCTTGGTGGTCACCAGGATGATGGGGATGTGCGCGGTTCCGGGATCCTTGGAGATCGTGCGCGTGGCCTGGAACCCGTTGAGGTTCGGCATCACCACGTCCATCAGGATCAGATCGGGCTTTTCCCGGCGCGCTGCCTCGACGCCGGCTGAACCGTCCTCGGCGGTGACGACCTGATGGCCCAGCTTTTCGACCATGCGCTTGAGGCCGACCAGCTGCGAAGGCGAATCGTCCACGATCAGGATGCGCGCCATCAATGTTTCCCCATGCTGCGGAATGGAATCAAATCCAGGACGGGGTGATTATCACCCGGAGCGCTACGGTCGCGAAAGGCACTGAACGGACCACGTGCCGCCACTGTCGGCGGCAACAACCGCGAACGGCGTCGATCGGCTGCCTCATGCGTCGATCTTCACCAGAACGCGGCCAAGCGACGATCCGGCCAACATGCGGGTGAACACCTCGGGGAGCATGGCCAGCGTGATTTCCCGGGTCGCCATCGCGTCCAGTTGCGCCGGCTTCCAGTCACCCGCCAGCTGCGCCCATACCCGCTCGCGCTGATCGCGCGGCGTGGCGGCCGAGGCGATGCCGAGCAGGCTGACGCCGCGGATGATGAAGGGCATCACCGTGGTGGCGAGTTCCGCGCCGGCCGCGAGGCCGCACGCGGCGACGTTGCCATAGGGCGCGATCAGTGGCAGCAGGCCGGCCAGTGTCGAACCGCCCACGGTGTCCAGTGCACCGCCGTAGCGCACGGACTCCAGCGGACGCTGGCCGGACCGGAAGGCGCGGCGGTCGAGCACCTCGCTGGCGCCCAGTGTGCGCAGAAAATCGGCGTGCTCGGGCTTGCCGGTGATGGCATGCGCCGCATAGCCGGCACGGCTGAAGATCGCCGTCGCCAGCATGCCGACGCCACCGGTCGCACCGGTGATCGCGATGGGGCCGAGCTGCGGGCGCTGGTGATTGTCCTGCATGCGCAGCAGCGACAGGGCGGCGGTGAAGCCGGCGGTACCGAGGATCATGCTTTCGCGCAGGCTCAGGCCCGGGGGCAGCGGGATCGTCCAGTCGGCCTCGAGCCGGGCATACCCGGCGTAGCCGCCATCGCGGGTTTCCGACAGGCCGCTGCCGGTGCACAGCACCGCATCGCCTTCCTTGAAACGCGCATCGCCCGAAGCCACGACGTGACCGGCGACATCGATGCCGCCGACCAGCGGCGAGCGGCGCAGGATCCTGCCGGTCCCGGTACCGGCCAGCGCATCCTTGTAGTTGACCGACGAGTAGGCAACCTTGATTGCCACCGTGCCCGGATTGAGATCGTCCAGCACCAGCGATTCGATGCCTGCGCGATGGCCGGCCGAGTCGCTGTGGATGCGGAAGGCTTCGAAACGGTCGCGGGTCATCGCCTCGGTAATCCGGGTTTGTCAATGTCAGAAAGTACGCCGGATCCCATGTCAGCGGCCATCCATGGCCGGCACGGGATGAAGTCATCCTGACTTCAATTGACCTTGTGGATGGCGCGCTTGTCCACGGCCATGGCGGCTTCGTGCACGGCTTCGCTCAGGGTCGGGTGCGCGTGGATGATGCGCGCGAGATCCTCGGCCGAACCCTTGAACTCCATCGCCACCACCGCCTCGGCGATCAGCTCCGAGACGCAGGCGCCGACCATGTGCACGCCGAGGATGCGATCGGTCTCGGCATGGGCGATCACCTTGACCATGCCCGCGGGTTCGTTCATGGCAACCGCGCGGCCGACCGCGGCGAACGGGAAGCTGCCGGTCCTATACGGAACGCCCTCGTCTTTGAGCTGCTTTTCGGTCTTTCCGGCCCAGGCGACCTCGGGCTCGGTGTAGATCACCCACGGGATCGTGTCGTAACTGACGTGCCCGGCCTTGCCGGCGATCAGCTCGGCGACCGCGATGCCTTCCTCGAAGCCCTTGTGCGCCAGCATCGGGCCACGCACGCAGTCGCCCACGGCCCATACGCCCTCGATGCCGGTCCAGCAGTGTTCGTCCACCACCACGCGGCCGCGCTCATCGAGCCTGACGCCGGTGCCGTCACCCAGCACCCCCTCGGTATGGGCGCGACGGCCGACCGCGACCAGCAGCTTGTCGACGACCAGCGATTTCTCTCCATCCTTGCCGACATAGGCCAGATGCACCTCGCTGCCCTTGACCTCGGCCTTCAGCAGCTTGGCGCCCAGCTCGATCCGGAGACCCTGACGGGCGAATTCGCGCGCCGCGGCCTTGGCGATATCGGCATCCGCGGCGGCCAGAAAATCGGGCAGCGCCTCGAGGATGGTGACGTCGCTGCCGAGCCGCTTCCACACGCTGCCGAGCTCGAGACCGATCACGCCCGCGCCGATCACGCCGAGACGCTTGGGCACGCCGGTGAATTCGAGCGCGCCGGCGTTGTCGACGATGCGCTTGCCGTCGAACTTGGCGAACGGCAGTTCGATCGGGACGGAGCCGGTGGCGATGATCACGTTGGTCGCGGCGATCGTCTGCCTGCTGCCGTCCGGCGCGCTGATCTCGACCCGCCGGTCTTTGAGCAGCTTGCCGGTGCCGAAATAGGCGGTGACCTTGTTCGCCTTGAACAGCATCGCCACGCCACCGGTGAACTGTTTGACGATCTTTTCCTTGCGCCCGACCATCGCGCCGATGTCGATCCTGGGGCTGCTCGCGCTGATGCCATGCGCCTCGAAGCCATGCGTGAGGTTCCAGAACTGGCGCGACGAATCCAGCAGCGCCTTGGACGGAATGCAGCCGACGTTGAGGCAGGTGCCGCCAAGCGCTTGCTTGCCGTCCTTGCCGGCCCAGGCGTCGATGCAGGCGGTCTTCAGACCCAGCTGTGCGGCACGGATCGCTGCGTGATATCCGGCGGGGCCGCCGCCGATGACGATGACGTCGAATTGTTCGGACATGATGTCTGGATTCCTGAATCGGGACCGGGGATCCGGGACCCGGGACCCGCAAGCGCAAAACCTTGCCGAGCCGAGTACCGCCTTTTGGCTTCTGCCGGGTCCCGAGCCCCGAGTCCCGGCGTCTGGCTCACAAACCGAGCAGCATGCGCTGCGGATTCTCGAGCTGATTCTTGATGTCGACCAGGAACAGCACCGCGTCCTTGCCGTCGATGATGCGGTGGTCATAGCTGATCGCCACGTACATCATCGGCGCGGCGATCACCTGGCCGTTCTCGACGATGGCGCGTTCCTTGATGGTATGCATGCCGAGGATCGCGCTTTGCGGCGGGTTGACGAT
>JAGWPB010000019.1 GCA_028870665.1 Lysobacteraceae bacterium | reverse complement strand
GCGTGCACGCTGGTGCCGATGCCGGCCGGGCTGCCGTTGACGCTGATCTCGCCGGCTTCGATGCGCTGCTCGAGCAGGCGGCGCGAGCCGAGACCGGCGTTGGCGAGCACCTTGTGCAGGCGCTCTTCGAGCGCGGCGGACTCCGCGTCGCGCTCGCGCTTGAGGGTAAGCAGGGTACGGGTGGGCGCAGTCATGCGCGAAACTCCTCGGGTGGTGCAGGAGCGGTGCCCTCGGGGGCATCCGCGAAGGCCTCCGCCTCGACGGCGGTGGCGGGGGAGGGTGACGCATCAGCCACGGCAACGGCCGGGCCGCCGTCGGCACGCGCCGGCACGGTCGCGAAGTCGAATTGCGGAAGCATCTCGTCGAGGTCGCGGATGTCGGCCAGCGGCGGCAGCTCATCGAGCGAGCGCAGATTGAAGTAGTCCAGGAAGGACCTGGTGGTCGCGAACAGCGCCGGCCGCCCGGGCAGGTCGCGATGGCCGACGACGCGGATCCACTCGCGCTCCTCGAGCGTGCGGATGATGTTGCTGGACACCACCACACCGCGGATCTGTTCGATCTCGGGGCGCGTGATCGGCTGCCGGTAGGCGATCAGCGCCAGCGTCTCGAGCAGTGCGCGCGAGTATTTGCCGGGACGCTCGCTCCACAGCCGGGCCACCCAGGGGTGAACGTCGGCGCGCACCTGGTAGCGGAAGCCCGAAGCGACCTCGACCAAGGCCACGCCCCGGTGCTCGGCATCGCCGGCCAGCGCCTCGATGGCCTGCGCGATGGCATCGGGGCCTGGCTGGTCGGCGTCGCCGAACAACGCGCCGAGCTGCGGCAGCGAGAGCGGATGCGGTGAGGCCAGCAGGGCGGCCTCGAGTATGCGTTTCAGGTTGGCTTTGTCCATGGATTCATTCGGATACGGCAATGCGCACCTTGAGGTAGATCGGCGCCAGCGGCGCCTCCTGCACGATTTCCACCAGCATTTCCTTGGCCAGCTCGAGCATCGCGAGAAAGCTGACCACCACGCCCAGTCGCCCTTCGCCCGGCTCGAACAGCGTCTGGAACGCATGAAAGGCGCCGTCCTGGAGCGACTTCAGCACTTCGCCCATGCGCTGGCGCACCGACAGCGCGTCGCGGCGCACCGCGTGATGGCCCGACAAGTCGGCCCGACGCAGGACGTCCCGCAGCGCCAGCAGCAGTTCGCGCAGATCGACCGGTGGCGGCAGACGCACGACCACCCGATCGGTCACCCCGGCCTGCGCCAGCGCGGTGTCGCGCTCCATCCGTGGCAGAGCATCAATGTCGGCAGCGGCCTTCTGAAAGCGTTCGTACTCCTGCAACCGGCGTATCAGTTCAGCGCGCGGGTCATCCTCGACGCCCTCGGCGGCAGGCGGACGGGGCAGCAGCAGCCGCGACTTGATCTCGGCCAGAATGGCCGCCATGACCAGATATTCGGCGGCCAGCTCCAGCCGCATCTCGTGCATCAGCCCGATGTAGTCCATGTACTGCCGGGTGATCTCGGCGATCGGAATGTCGAGAATGTCCAGATTCTGCCGCCGGATCAGGTACAGCAGCAGATCCAGCGGCCCCTCGAACGCCTCGAGGATGACCTCGAGCGCATCCGGCGGGATATACAGATCCTGCGGCATCTGCAGCAATGGCAGCCCACGCACCAAGGCGAGCGGCATTTCCTGTTGCTGCGGTATCGGTCCGAAAACACCTTGCGGCGCATTCGCCGGGGCGGCCTCGGAAGGCTCGGAATGCATACGGCACTCACGTGACGACAGCCGCGCGCCGCGGCCTGGCTCAGCGTGTCCTGCGAACATTCGGGGCGAGGCAGCCGGCGGTGGCGCTGATCCGGCGCCGCGCGCGATCCCGGTAGGGCCGGGCACTTGCCCCGGGGGCGCCGCAAGGCTCGTTCAGGGCAACGGCATGACACTGACGCGGACGGCATCTCGCCGACCGCAACCCCACCCGACGGTCCAAGACTAAGACCCCGCGCCACATCTGTCCAGCGTCGGCCAAGGCCGGCCGTGATGGACGCGCTGGGTCAGGGCTTGCCGCGCGGGGGCGATCCGGCGCGCCCCATGGCGCCGGCAGTCGGGCCCACCGCCTGTGCCGCTGGGCCCGGCCAGCACGATTGTTGCCGCTGGCCCGCGATTTGCTTGACACAGTTCGATGGCACCGCCGCAGGAGCCGGTTCCATGGCGGTGCCGGCAACAACGTCGGATCGGGAGCACACCATGTCCGTACAGGGACTGCGTCACGCACGCAAACAACTCGACACCACCGTGCTGATGAACCGCGGCGGCGAGAGCCTGTCCAGTGAAATCGAGGACATTTCCGCCACCGGGGTGCGGCTGCGGCGACCGCAGGGCTGGGATGGCGAATCGGGCCAGCTGTGGGTGCTCGACATGCTGTTCGAGGCCGGGTTGCACATCAATGTCGAAGCCACCGTGGCGCGCGTCACCCACGGCCATGTGTGTTTCGCCTACGCGCGCATCCCCGAGGACAAGCAGGTGCCGCTGTGGAACCTGCTGGGCGGCCACGCCGACCGGCTCGAGCCCTGGGACGACATGGCGCTGAGTGCCTGATTCCGCGCGTGCTCAGCGCGCCGCCGACTCGCGCAATTCGCGGCGCAGGATCTTTCCGACGTTGCTTTTCGGCAGGCTGTCGCGGAACTCGATGGTCTTCGGCCGCTTGTAGCCGGTCAGGTTCTCCTCGCAATGCCGCCGCAGCTCGGCCTCGGTCAGGCCCGGGTCCTTGCGCACCACGAACAGCTTGACCGCCTCCCCCGATTTTTCGTCCGGCACCCCGACCGCGGCCACCTCCAGCACGCCCGGATGCAGCGCGACCACATCCTCGATCTCGTTCGGGTAGACGTTGAAGCCCGACACCAGAATCATGTCCTTCTTGCGGTCGACGATGAAAAAGTAGCCGCGCTCGTCCATGCGCGCGATGTCGCCCGTGTGCAACCAGCCGTTGCCGTCCATGACCTTGGCGGTCTCGTCGGGCCGGTTCCAGTAACCCTTCATCACCTGCGGGCCTTTCACGCACAGTTCGCCGATCTGGCCCGTGGCCAGCAACTGCCCGGCCTCGTCCTGGATGCAGACCGTGGTCGAGGGCACCGGCAACCCGATCGAGCCGTTGTACTCCTTGAGATCGAGCGGGTTGATGCAGACAGCAGGTGATGTCTCGGTCAGGCCGTAGGCCTCCGCCAGCGTGCAGCCGGTCATCTGCTTCCACTTCTCCGCCACTGCGCGCTGCACCGACATGCCTCCGCCGAGGGTCGTGCGCAGCCGCGAAAAATCAAGCTGCGCGAAGCCAGGCGCATGAATCAGTCCATTGAACAGGGTGTTGACGCCGGTGATCGCGGTGAAGCGCGTCTTGGCCAGTTCCTTGACGAAGCCGGGCATGTCGCGCGGGTTGGTGATGAGCACGTTGAGTCCGCCCGACTTGATGAAGGTGAAGCAGTTGGCCGTCAACGCAAAGATGTGGTACAGCGGCAGGGCGGTGATGATCACCTCTTCGCCGGGACGGATGGCGTCGCCCATCCACAGCGACGCCTGCAGCATGTTGGCGACCATGTTGCGGTGGGTGAGCATGGCGCCCTTGGCGACGCCGGTGGTACCGCCGGTGTACTGCAGGAAGGCAATGTCGTCGAGGCCCAGCACCAGCCGCGGCGTCGACTGGCGCCAGCCGCGCGCCAGCGCGTCGCCGAAGCGCACCGCGCCATCGATGTGGTAGGGCGGCACCATCTTCTTGACGTGCTTGACCACCGCATTCATCAGCGCGCCCTTGATCGCGCCCAGCATGTCGCCGATGCCCGTGGTGATGACATGCCTGATCGGCGTCTCGGGCAGCACCTCCTGCAAGACCGAGGCGAAATTGTCCAGGACCACGATGGCGGTCGCGCCGGAGTCGCTCAGCTGGTGCCTGAGCTCGCGTGCGGTGTACATCGGATTGGTGTTGACCACCGTCAGCCCGGCACGCAGCGCGCCGAACAGAGCGATCGGATACTGCAGCACGTTGGGCAGCATGATCGCGATGCGATCGCCCCTGGCCAGCTTCAATTCGCCGCTCAGGTAACCGGCGAACTGACGGCTGAGGCGATCCACCTCGGCATAGCTCAGCGTGTGGCCGAAGTTGGCGAATGCCGGACGATCGCGGAAGCGTTCGAAGGCTTCGTCGAGTACCGCGTTGATCGAGGAGTAGGCGCCGAGGTCGACCTCCTTCGGCACGCCGGCAGGATAGTGCTCCAGCCACGGACGCTCGTTGCTCATGGACGTTTGTCCTTCCCCTCGAAGTGTGGAGCGCGACGGTGACGCAGCGCCCTGGCGCGTTCTTGATTGGAGCATAGCGCCGCAGCGTGCAGCAAGGCTGCGCCTCAAGCTGCCCCGCGACCGGCCACGCAGGCTTCGGGGCATGACCTATGACCTAGGCACGGAACCACCGCGACGCGCCCCGCTCTAACTGCTTCCGGCGCCCGCTGTGGCGTTGCCCGTTGCGACACCCAGGAGGGTTCCTGTGAAACATACGCTGCTTGCGCTGTCGATTGCCGCCTTGCTTGCCGCCTCGTCCCCATTGCTGCACGCCGCGGACGCCGCTGCCGGCCAGGCCGCGGCACAAAAGGAAACCGCCACGGCGCAGATACCGAAAGAGCATTCGGTCGTGACGCATGGCAACGTCACGATCAACGGCCAGGACATCCGTTACACCGCCACCGCCGGCACCCTGCTGATCCGCAACGACAAGGGCCTGCCGGTGGCGAGCATGTTCTATGTCGCCTATACGCGTGACGGCGAGAAAAACATGGCTGCGCGGCCGGTCACCTTCCTCTACAACGGGGGGCCCGGCTCCTCGTCGATCTGGCTGCACATGGGTGCGTTTGGCCCGATGCGCGTGGTGGTCGGCGACGGCGCGGCGACCCCGCCGCCGCCCTACGATCTGGTGGCCAATCACCAAAGCATCCTTGACCGCACGGATCTGGTCTTCATCGATGCAGTCGGCACCGGCTACAGCAGCATCGTCGGCACCGGCAAGGACAAGGATTTCTGGGGCGTGGACGAGGACGTGCGCTCGTTCGGCGATTTCATCCAGCGCTACATCACCGTCAACAACCGCTGGAATTCGCCCAAATTCCTCTACGGCGAAAGCTACGGCACCACGCGCTCGGCGGCACTGGCCGAGTATCTCCAGGAGCACGGCATCGCCCTCAACGGCGTCGTGCTGCAATCGTCGATCCTCAACTACGGCCTGCTGATGCCCGGCCAGGACGCCAAGTACGAGCTGTATCTGCCAACGTATGCGGCGATCGCCTGGTATCACGACAAGCTGCCCAGCAAGCCCGCCGACCTGGCGACCTTCCTCGACCAGGTGCGCCACTTCGCCGATACCGACTATGCACGCGCCCTCGCGCAGGGCGAGAACCTGCCGAAAGCCGAGGCGGATGCCATCGCGCAGAAGCTGCATGCCTATACCGGCCTGCCGGTGAACTACATCGAGCGCGCCAACCTGCGCATCGAGGCCAGCAACTTCCGCAAGGAGCTGATGCTGCCCGAGCGCGAGAGCATCGGCCGTTACGATGGCCGCTATGCCGGATACAACATCAACTCGATCTCGGCCACGCCCGACTTCGATCCCTCGGACGCGTTCATCACTCCGGCCTACACGGCGGCTTTCAACTGGTATGTCACCAACGTACTCAAGTACAAGTCCGACGTGCCCTATGCGGTGATGAACGACAAGATCATCCGCAGCTGGGACTGGAAGCATCGCGTGCCGGGGGACGGCGGCTGGCCGCTGCCGCTGCCCTACGTGGTCGGCGATCTCGGCGCGGCGATGCGCCAGAACCCGCATCTGCGCGTGTTCTCCGCCAACGGCTACTTCGACCTGGCCACGCCGTTTCACGCCACCGAATTCGATCTCGACCACATGATGCTCGAGCCGGCACTGCGCAGCCATCTCAGCTTCGGTTACTACCCGTCCGGGCACATGATCTATCTCAATCCGGACGCGCTGAAATCGCTGCACAAGGATCTCGAGACGTTCTACGCTGCGGCCATCAGCCACTGATCCGCCGCAGCTGAGCGACGCGAGTCAGCGGCTGCGGCCGCGCTCGCCGCCTCTCGTCCACCCGCATCGCCTCCGTGACGATGCGGGTTCCTTGCGGCACGAGGTCAACCGCGGCGTTCGACGCCCGTTGTCCGCGGTATGGACCCGATCCGTTGCGCCAGCGTCATCCCGCGATTCGCCCCGACCGCATCGGCGCGCGATGCCCGCCGTAATCGCCGCCCTTGCCCTCCGCCGGGTTCCTTACCAAGCGTTACATTCCGCAAGATTCGCGTCCACCGCGCACGCGCCTGCGTGTCTATAGTCGTTGCGTCCGCGCAGGCTTCGGTCGATCACGGACGCATCTGCGACCCCGGTCGCGCCCCGCGAGTAGCACCCTGATGGCGGATCCGCAGCGAGTTTTCATCGTCGGCTGCCCGCGTTCGGGCACCACCGTCGTGCAGGCGCTGATCGCGCGCCATCCCGCCGTGCATTCGTTCCCCGAGACCGGCTACTTCGAGTCGCTCTACGGCGGCATCCGTCGCCGCTGGGGCGACCTCGGCGCACACGGCGAGCATCATTGGTACCACCGCATGGGCCTTGCCCGCTCGTCCGGTCGGCGGCGGCTGCGCCGCCTGGAACGCATGCTGGCTGGCCGAAAGCACGCCGCCTCGCCGTTGACGCCCGCAGCCTGCGTGCGCCGCTATGTCGACCTGCTCGATGGTTGCGCCCGGCTCAGCGGAGCGTCGCTGTGGGTGGAAAAGACGCCCAGCCACCTGATGTACATCGATGAGATTGCGCGGCATATTCCGGATGCGCTCTTCATTCACGTGCTGCGCAACGGTGCCGACGTCATGGCGTCGATCATGGATGGCGACCTGCACCAGCCCACGCATGATTTCGGCGGCGGACTGGCCGTGTGGGCACGCCGCTGGAACCGCTCGATCGAGATGCATCTGGCCTGTCGCGACAGTCCGCGCCATCTGCTGCTCTGTCTGGAGGACCTGGCCGCGCGCCCGCAGCCGGGCTGGCATCGGATCCGGGCGTTCCTCGGCCTGGATGCCTCGCTGCCACTGCTGCCGCAGCCAGCCAGCCTCATCACCGATCCCGAACGCGAGCCATGGAAGCGCGACGCCGCGTCCGGCCAACTGCAAATGCCGGCACAGAAGGTCGATGCCCTGCTCGGCCCGGTCGCGCGGGCGTGGATGCGTGACCACCTGCGCGACTATGCCGAGGTGCGCGCCCAGGTCAGCGGACTGCGCAGCGAGACTCCGGTGCACGACATCGGGTCCTATCGCGCGCATCGGCGCCTGTAGCACTGAGGCAAGTCGGCGCGCGGCCGAAGCCGCCGCTTCGGCGGCAGACCGCGCGGTGCCTCCCGATGACATCCCGTAGCGAGGCGCCGTCCGGCGTTCACGCCCGTACGGTTCAGGCCGCTTGTTGTGCCGCCAGCTGCCGCAGCACGTAAGGCAGGATGCCGCCGTGACGGTAGAACTCGCGCTCCTTCGGGGTCAGCAGCAGCACCCTGACGGTGAAGCGCTTCTCGCCGGCCTCGCCGCGGACGATGACCACCGCCTCGCGGGCCTCGCCATCCTCGAGCCCGGCGATGTCGAAGGACTCCCTGCCGGTCAGCCCCAGAGACTGCGCGCTATCGCCATCCCTGAACGCCAGAGGCAATACGCCCATGCCCACCAGATTGGAGCGGTGGATACGCTCGAAGCTCTCGGCGATCACCGCGCGCACACCCAGCAGCAGGGTCCCCTTGGCCGCCCAGTCGCGCGACGAGCCGGTGCCGTACTCCTTGCCGGCGATCACCACCAGCGGCGTGCCTTCCTGCTTGTAACGCATGGCAGCGTCATAGATCGCCAGCTGCTGACCACTGGGCACGTGCGAGGTATAACCGCCCTCGATACCGTCGAGCATGCGGTTGCGGATGCGGATGTTGGCGAAGGTGCCACGCACCATCACGTCGTCATTGCCGCGCCGCGAGCCGTAGGAGTTGAAATCCTTCGGATCGACGCCCTTGGACATCAGATAACGGCCGGCGGGCGAGTCCTTCTTGATGTTGCCGGCCGGCGAGATGTGGTCGGTGGTGATCGAATCGCCGAACAGGCCGAGGCAGCGCGCGCCGTGGATGTCGGCGATCGCGCCGGCCTGCATCGTCATGCCCTCGAAGTAGGGCGGGTTCTTGATGTAGGTCGAATCATCCCAGCGGTAGAGATCGCCGTCAGCGGAGCGAATCGCGTTCCAGCGCGCATCGCCCTTGAACACGTCGGCGTAGTTGCGGGTGAACATCTCGGACGTCACCGCTCCGGCGATGGTGTCGGAAATCTCCTGGTTCGACGGCCAGACGTCGCGCAGATACACCGGTTTGCCGTCGGTGCCGGTGCCGAGGGGATCGTGGTCGAGATCGATGTCGAGCGTGCCGGCCAGCGCGTAGGCCACCACCAGCGGCGGCGAGGCCAGGTAGTTCATCTTGACTTCGGGATGCACGCGGCCCTCGAAGTTGCGGTTGCCCGAAAGTACCGATGCGGCCACCAGGTCGCCCTCGGCGATGCCCTGGCTGATCGCCGCGGGCAACGGACCGGAATTGCCGATGCAGGTGGTGCAGCCGTAACCCACGGTGTAGAAGCCGAGCCTCTCCAGTTCGCCCAGCAGGCCGGTCTTCTTCAGATAATCGGTGACCACCAGCGAGCCCGGCGCCAGCGAGGTCTTCACCCAGGGCCTGGGCTTGAGACCGCGCGCGGCGGCTTTCTTCGCCAGCAGACCGGCACCCAGCATCACCGCCGGGTTGGATGTGTTGGTGCAGGAGGTGATCGCGGCGATCACCACCGCGCCGTCGCGCAGTTCGAAGGTATGTCCGTCTTTCTCCACGCGCACACTGCCGTCGGCCACGGCATTGGCGGCATTGCCGACCGCGCTCGCGCCGCCTTCTCCGGCAAAGCGCTCGGCGTCGCCGTTGCGCGGCTTGCGACCGGCGGTCAGCGGCTTGAGACCGTCGAGGAAACTCCTGCGCACGTCACCCAGCAGCACGCGGTCCTGGGGTCTCCTGGGCCCGGCCATGGAGGGCCTCACGGTGGCCAGGTCCAGTTCCAGCGTCGCGCTGAACTCGGCTTGCGGGGTGTGTTCGTCATGCCACAGGCCTTGGGCCTTGGCGTAGGCCTCGACCAGCGCGATCTGCTCGGCGCCGCGGCCCGACAGCCGCAGGTAGTTCAGCGCCTCCTGATCGACCGGGAAGATGCCGCAGGTGGCGCCATACTCCGGCGCCATGTTGCCGATGGTGGCGCGGTCGGCCAGCGCGAGATGCCGGAGGCCGGGGCCGAAGAACTCGACGAACTTGCCAACCACGCCCAGCTTGCGCAGCATCTGGGTCACGGTCAGCACCAGGTCGGTGGCGGTCGCTCCCTCCGGCAGCCTGCCGTTGAGTTTGAATCCGACCACCTGCGGAATCAGCATCGAGGAGGCCTGCCCGAGCATCGCCGCTTCGGCCTCGATGCCACCCACGCCCCAGCCCAGCACACCCAGCCCATTGATCATGGTGGTATGCGAATCGGTGCCGAACACCGTGTCCGGATAGGCCCACATCGTGCCGTCCTCGGCGCTCGTCATCACCACGCGCGCCAGATGCTCCAGATTGACTTGATGCACGATGCCGGTGCGCGGCGGCACCACCTTGAAATTGTCGAACGCCTTCTGGCCCCAGCGCAGGAAGCTGTAGCGCTCGCCGTTGCGCTGGAACTCGATCTCGACGTTCTGCTCCAGTGCCGTCGCGGTGCCGTAGCCATCCACCTGCACCGAGTGGTCGATCACCAGCTCGGCCGGTACCAGCGGGTTGATCTTCTTCGGGTCGCCGCCCAACTTGACCATGGCGTCGCGCATCGCGGCCAGATCGACCACGCAGGGCACGCCGGTGAAGTCCTGCAGCACCACCCGGGCGGGCATGAAGGCGATCTCGGTGTCGGGCTCCTTCTTCGGGTCCCAGTTGGCCACCGCCTCGATCTCGCGAGCCGTGACGTTGCTGCCATCCTCGTGACGCAACAGGTTCTCGAGCAGGATTTTCATCGAGTAGGGCAGGCGTCCGAGATCGAAGCGCTGGCCCAGTTTCGCCAGGCTGGCGTGGGCGTAGCGCCGCCCGTTGACCTCGAGAATGGCGCGCGTCGCAAAAGTGTCTTTCATTCCTGACTCCCGGATGATTCGGCAGGCATGCCCAGCGGGCGGGGGCGCGCATGGACGGCTCAGCCGCTTATTATCGCCCAAGCCGGCGGCGACGGCGCAGGACTGCCGCGAGGATCAGCCGACGTCGAGCGAGGCGCGCGCCAGCATGCCGCGCGCGAGCATCGCCACCTGGCGGCGGTGCAGGATCAGTCGCCACGGCCGCCCCCCCAGCTGGCGCCAAAGCACCGCGGAGCGTACCGCCGCCAGCAAGCACGCGCGGATACGCTCGACCTGGGCCGGCTGATTGAGATGCAGCGGACTGCCGGTGACCAGCACGCGCGGCCGCAACGTGGAAAGCGTGTCGGCATACAGTTCGGCCAGACGACCCACCACGGTGGCGTGGGTGATGCCGAAATGGTCTGCCTGGCGCTGGGCGGCGCGCAGGCCTTCCTGGAGCCGGGTCAGCAGATCCGCGTGGGCCATCAGACGTCGCTCCAGGCGCAGCACCGTCAGCGCCATGCGCGTCAGCGCCGTGTCCGGGCGACCCTCGTCGAGTTGCGCCAGCAACGTGCGCAGACCCAGTCGCACGCCGCCGCTGCCGCCGAACACCTCGGCGGTACTGGCGGCATCGATGCGCAGCACGCTGGACAGGCTGGTCTCGAGCGCGCTGGCGTCGCAGCTGCCCTCGGTCGCCAGGCTGCGCACCAGGCTGAGCGCCTGGAACAATCCGGCGAGGGCAAGCACGCGTTCTTCGTTCATTGTTCCGGTTCCAGGCCGCCGAATGCGGCGTCGGTCGTCTCTATGGTGCCACCGCCGAGGCACCGGTCGCCGTCATAGAACACCACGGCCTGCCCCGGCGTCACCGCACGCTGGAGAGCATCGAAGCGGACGCTCGCCGACACGGTATCGACATGCACTTCGCAGGCCTGATCATCCTGGCGATAACGCGTCTTGGCGGAGCAGCGAAATGTCGGCGCGGGCGCTGCCCCATCCACCCAGGTCAGGGCCGAGGCCGTCAATCGCCGCGACAGCAGCCAGTGTTCATCCTGCGCGACGATCAAGGCATCCGTGGCGATTTCCTTGCCGATCACGTACCACGGGTGCTCGGCCGCACCGCGCACGCCGCCCAGACCCAGGCCCTGCCGCTGGCCGAGGGTGTAGTACATGATGCCCGAGTGCTCGCCGAGCACGCGCCCTTCGGGCGTGCGGATCGGCCCGGGGCGTGCCGCAAGATAACGCGCGAGAAAGCTGCGGAAGTCGCGCTCGCCGATGAAGCAGATGCCCGTGGAATCCTTCTTGGCGTGGTTCGACAGCCCGGCCTCCCGCGCCAGCCGACGCACGTCGGGCTTGCGCAATTCGCCGAGCGGGAACAGCGTCGCCGCCAGCTGCGTCTGTGCCAGCGCATGCAGGAAATAGCTCTGGTCCTTGGCGCCATCGATACCGCGCAAAAGCTGGTATCGGCCGTCCCGCTCGCGCACCCGCGCGTAATGGCCGGTGGCGATCTTCTCCGCGCCCAAGGCGTACGCCGCATCGAGGAAACGCTTGAACTTGATCTCGCGATTGCACAGCACATCCGGATTGGGTGTGCGGCCGGCGGCGTATTCGGCGAGAAACCGCGTAAACACGTCGTCCCAGTATTCGGCGGAAAAATCACGAACGTGAAACGGGATGCCGAGCCGGCCCGCCACCGCCACCGCGTCGCGGCGATCGTCCTCGGCCCGGCAGCCGGGGGCGCGTTCATCCTCGCGCCAGTTGTGCATGAACAGGCCTTCGACCGCATTGCCTGCACGCGCGAGCAGCAGCGCCGCGACCGAGGAGTCGACCCCGCCTGACAGGCCGACGATCACGCGCACGGATTCACACCGCCGCATCGCGCAGGCGCGCGATGACATCCAGCGGCAGGCGCCGCCCGGCCAGCCAGGCGTCGACGCTCTTCAGCACCAGCGCGGTGCGCAGGCGCGCTGTCGACGCGGCGATCTCGTCGCGCGTCAGCCACAATGCACGCGCGATGCCGTCGTCGAGCGGCCGATCGGGATGGTGCCGCAGCGCGCGGGCCGCGAACACGAAGCGCAGCGTGGTGTCGCCGGCGCGCGGGTTGATCCAAGGCATCACGCCGACAAAGTGCTCGGGCGCGACTTCCCAGCCGGTCTCCTCGAGGGTCTCGCGCACGGCGGCGTCAACCAGGTCCTCACCAGCTTCCAGATGGCCCGCCGGCTGGTTCAGGCGCAGTTCGCCGTGCACGTCTTCCTCGACCATCAGAAAGCGCTCGCCGTCGGCCACCACGGTGGCGACGGTCACGCGCGGCCGCCATACGCCATCGACGGAAAGCTTGCTGGTCATCGCGCCGGCGACTCCTTGTCAAAACGTGATTGTGCCATCACCTTGTTCACCCTGGTCCGCGACGGCATCCTCGTGGCCGCGGCGTATACTCGAAACCAATCCAGATCACGAAACGCAATGGCCCAGAATCCGGACCGCGACCAAGAACTCGAACACGGCCTTGCGGTCGAGACGGCAAAGCCCCGTCTGGAACGCCCGGCGATGTACCAGGTCGTACTGCTCAACGACGATTACACGCCGATGGAATTCGTGGTCGAGGTGTTGCGCACATTCTTCGGCCTGAACCAGGAGCGCGCGGTACAGGTGATGTTGCACGTCCACCATCGCGGCAAGGGTGTTTGCGGCGTATTCACGCGCGAGGTGGCCGAGACCAAGGTGAATCAGGTCAACGATTACGCGCGGGTACATCATCATCCTTTGCTCTGCGCCATGGAAAAGCTGTAGGCGGACCCCACATCACCGGCATCGGTCAGCGGAGGCCATCTCCCATGTTCAGCAAGGATCTCGAGCTCACCATCGGCCAGTGCTACAAGGACGCGCGCGAGCAGCACCACGAGTTCATGACCGTGGAACACCTGCTGCTGGCCCTGCTCGACAACGCCGCCGCCGTGGCCGTGCTGCGAGCCTGCGGCGCCGATCTGGAGCGATTGGGCCGCGAGCTTCGCGACGTGATCGCACAGACAGTGCCGGTGCTGCCTGAAGGTGACGAGCGGGACACCCAGCCCACGCTCGGCTTCCAGCGCGTGCTGCAACGTGCCGTCTATCACGTGCAGTCATCGGGCCGCAAGGAAGTGACCGGCGCCAACGTGCTGGTGGCAGTGTTCGGCGAAAAGGACTCGCACGCGGTGTATTTCCTCGGCCAGCAGGAGATCGCGCGCCTCGATGCCGTCAACTACATTTCACATGGCATTGCCAAGATCGGCCACGAAACACCGGCGCAGCAGCCGGGCGCGGGCGACCGCGAGGCCAACGAGGAAGGCGGCGAGCCCAAGGGCAATCCGCTGACCGAGTTCGCCAGCAACCTCAACGAGCTGGCGCGGCAGGGCAAGATCGACCCGCTGATCGGCCGCGCCGAGGAAATCGAGCGCACCGTCCATGTGCTGTGCCGGCGCCGCAAGAACAATCCGCTCTACGTCGGCGAGGCCGGCGTCGGCAAGACCGCGCTGGCCGAAGGCCTGGCGCGGCGCATCGTCGAGGGCGACGTTCCCGACGTGCTCAAGGACACCACCATCTGGGCGCTCGATCTGGGAGCGCTGGTAGCCGGCACCAAGTACCGCGGCGACTTCGAGAAGCGCCTGAAGGCGGTGATCGGCCAGCTCAAGAAGGAGCCCAAGGCGATCCTCTTCATCGACGAGATCCACACCATCATCGGCGCCGGCTCGGCTTCCGGCGGGACCATGGATGCCTCCAACCTGATCAAGCCGGTGCTGGCCTCGGGCGAATTGCGCTGTATCGGGTCGACCACGTTCCAGGAATATCGCGGCGTTTTCGAGAAGGATCGAGCGCTGGCTCGACGCTTCCAGAAAATCGACGTCGTCGAACCCACCGCAGCCGACAGCGTGGAAATCCTCAAGGGCCTGCAGTCGCGCTTCGAGGAACACCACAGCGTGCAGTACACCGCCGAGGCGCTGCGCGCCGCGGTCGACCTGTCGGTACGCCACATTCCCGACCGCCTGCTCCCGGACAAGGCGATTGACGTGATCGACGAGGCGGGTGCGCGTCAGCGCCTGCTTCCGGCGGCTCAGCGCGCCGCGTCGGTGGACGTGCCGGACATCGAATACATCGTCGCGCGCATGGCGCGCATTCCGCCCAAGCAGGTATCGGCATCCGACCGCGACGTGCTCAAGAGCCTCGAACGCAACCTGAAGATGGTCGTGTTCGGCCAGGACGAGGCGATCGAGTCGCTGGCGGCGTCGATCAAGATGGCGCGCTCGGGACTGGCCAATCCGCAGAAACCGATCGGCTGCTTCCTGCTGGCCGGACCGACCGGCGTCGGCAAGACCGAAGTCACGCGCCAGCTGGCGCTGCAGCTCGGCATCGAGCTGATCCGCTTCGACATGTCCGAGTACATGGAGGGACATTCGGTGTCGCGCCTGATCGGTGCGCCTCCGGGCTACGTCGGTTTCGACCAGGGGGGGCTGCTGACCGAAGCGGTCACCCGACATCCGCACTGTGTGCTGCTGCTCGACGAGATCGAGAAGGCACACCCGGACGTGTTCAACATCCTGCTGCAGGTGATGGATCGCGGCGCCTTGACCGATACCAACGGCCGCGAGGCCAATTTCAAGAACGTGGTGCTGGTGATGACCACCAACGCCGGTGCCCAGCAGGCGGCGCGGCGCACGATCGGTTTCGTCGAACAGAATCACGCACCCGACGCGATGGAGGTGATCCGTCGCAGTTTCACGCCGGAGTTCCGCAACCGTCTCGACGCGGTCATCCAGTTCAAGGCGCTGGACTTCGAGCATATCCTGCGCGTCGTCGACAAGTTCCTGATCGAGCTCGAGGCCCAGCTCAACGAGAAGCACGTCGCGCTGAACGTCGACGCCGACGCGCGCCGCTGGCTGGCCGAGCATGGTTTCGATCCGCAGATGGGCGCGCGCCCGATGGCGCGCGTCATCCAGGAGCAGGTCAAGCGCCGGCTGGCCGATGAATTGCTCTTCGGCAAGCTGGCAGGCGGCGGCAGGGTCAGCCTGGGCGTGCGCGACGGCGAGTTGATGGTCACGGCGGAAGCGACGGAGAAGATGCCCGCGGTCGTGGAGTGAATCCCGGCGGGCGCGCGATCCGCGCCGCCGCCCGCCTGCGCTTCGGGAATGGATCGCGACCGGCTGTGCATCCCCCGTACGGGCCGGGATGATGTATGCCCTTCAGTCTGGATCCCGGCCGGCGGTACACCCCTGCACGAGCCGGGGTGACGTCATCCTGACGTCACTTGCTGCGGTAGGTGATGCGGGCCTTGGTCAGGTCATAGGGAGTCATCTCGACCTTGACCTTGTCACCGGTGAGGATGCGGATGTAGTTCTTGCGCATGCGGCCGGAGATGTGGGCGGTGACCACATGCCCGTTCTCGAGCTGCACGCGGAACATCGTGTTGGGCAGGGTCTCGGTGACCGTGCCTTCCATTTCGATGACGTCGTCTTTGGCCATGGGTTCCGGATCGGGACTGCGCAAGCCGCGCAAGCCGGCAATTGTGCCATGCGAACACCGCCCGTGAAAGCCGCGCTCAGCCGTTCGCCGTCGCGCGACGATGTCCGGCCAGCGCCTCCGGCATCCGCACGGATGCGGTTTTGCGCTGCCGCAACGCACCGTCGAGTGCATTCAACGCCGCATTGAGTGATGCCGTGGCTGCATGTCGCGCCGGATGCAGCAGCAGGCTGCTTTCGAGGCTGCGGCCGGTTTCGTCGAGACGGTCCCGATGCAAGGCCAGCCCATGTCGCGCCAGCAGCGGTGTCACCGATTCGGCATGGCGACGCAAGTCGGCGCGGACCACGCGCCACGCCAGTTCGGCGACACGACGGCGATGGCTGTAGCTGAACAGATTGGTGAAGAACAGCTCGATCTCATCGCAGCGTGGTTCGAACAGCAGCATGTCGGCCTGCGGGTATGCCTTGGCGTACTTGCCGAGTCCGGCCTGCATGCGCGAGGTCAGCAGGGTGCGGAAGGTCTGCGACAACACCGCCGGCAGCCCGCCCCGGATCAGGCTCTCCGGCGCGGCGCGCCCGGTGTCCGCGGTGCGGTCCGCGTTGTAGGGGACCAGCGGATTGACCGCAAACACGAGTGTCGCGCCCGCATCGAGCGCGGCGGACGCGTGCAGTGTTCGCGCCAACGCACCGTCCACGTACCAGCGGTCGCCGATCTTCACCGGCGGATAGAGGCCGGGCAGGGCGGCGCTGGCCTCGACGGCGCGCGAGATCGGCACGGCCTCGAGCCCCGGGCCGCCCAGACGTACCGCCTTGCCGGAATCCAGTTCGACCGCGATCAAGAGCAGCCGCCGCCCGAGTTCCCGGAAGTCGTTGCTGCGGCCCGGCCCGGTGAACACCCCGCGCAGGAACGCCTCCACCGACTCGTTGTCGAACAGGCCGGTCGGAAGCAGACTGCCGAGACGAAGTACGACTTCTGAAACTCGTATATTCAATGGGTTGCGAGCGATATCGCCCACCCAGTCGAGCATCATGCGTGGCAGACCGGAAACACGTCGCAGGTATTCGAACACGGCCGGGCGCACGAACGACTCGGGGTGGAATACCGCCTCACGCGAGTTGCCGGTGAGGAAGATGCGCGCCATCTCGGCCGTGTCCAGGCCATTGGCCAGGCCGGCGGCGAGAAACGAACCGGAACTGACGCCGACATAGACGTGCAGTTCAGTCAGGTCGAGACCATCGATGCTGTCGGCCAGCGCATGCAGCGCGCCGAGTTCCCACATGCCGCCGATCGGGCCGCCGCCGGCGACTGCCAGACCGATCCGGCCACGGTCGCGGGCACTGCGGGCAGGGCGTCCGGCGTCGAGTTGCAGCATGCATGATCCTCGGAATCGGTCAGTCAAGTCTAAAAACCCATCCGCGATCCCGGCCGTTCACGCGAGCACACGGCACCTCAGCCGAAATGGGCCTCGAGATGACGGCGGATCTCCTCCTCGATCGTCGGCTTCAGCGCCAGCAGCAGGAAGCTGAGGTCGGCGTGCACGCGCACGCGGTCCTTCGCGACCTCGATCGCGCCATTCACTCCGCTGCGGCGGAACGCCAGGGTGTTGCCTTGCCATGCGCAATCGACGCCGAAACGTTCGCGCATCGCCGCGGCCAGTTCGTCCACGGTGGTGCGCGCCTCTTGCAGGCCGACCGCATGCGTGCGCGTGATATCGATGCTGGGCATCGGACTGCCTCCGTGCGCATGATCTTAGCAGCGGCATCGGCATGCTAGAGTCGCCGCGCTTTCCGGATCCTGCCCATGCGCCTCGGCTTCCCCGCGCCACGCGACGACTTTGCCAGCTCCGCGACGACGATCACCATTGGCCGTGACGCCGGTTGCGACCTCCGGCTCGAAGACACCGGCATCTCGGGGTGTCATCTGCGCCTCAGCCATGATCGCCGCGGGACCGTGCTCGACGTGCTGTCTGGCGCACCGCGCGTCTACGTCAACGCCCGCCCGGTGCGTGAACGGGCGTTGCTGACGGCGGGCGACCAGATCAGTGTCGGCAGCGCGCAGTTGCTGCTCAAGAGCGACCAGCCGCCGCCGGCAGCCCCGTTGGCGAACGCCGACGTCCGGAGTCCGCCCGGAACCGCGATCCTGCGCATGCTGACCGGCGCACTGTCGGGACAGACCCTGGCGATCGCGCCGATCTTGAATCTCGACGGACCGGATCTGCCGGCGGGCTCGGTTTGGGTCGAGTTGTGCGACGGCGTGCCTTGCCTGCGCAGTCGCGCGGCGCACGCGCAATCGTGGTTGCGTGTCAATGGTCATGCCGTGACGACGGCGCGCCTTCATGACGGCGACCAGATCGTGCTCGGCATGCAACGCTTCCGCGTCGAGGCGCCGACCGTGGCGGCACGCGACCAGGCGGCGCAATCGTTTCTTCCACACGAGGCCGCGCTGCCCGAGGACACCGCCGGCCCGCGCCGCGAGGTGTGGTGGCTGCTGCTTACGGCGGCGGCGCTGGCGCTGGCGATCGCCCTGGTGCTCGCCGCGCGCTGATCGCCATCGCCTGCCGCCGCGGACGCCAGCGCGCCAGCAGCAGGGCCGCCAGGATCGCCGCGTAGACGACCGGCTGGCGCACGGCGATGGTCTGTCCGAATTTCACCTGCCACAGATAGTGCAGGACCGCGAGCACGCCGATCAGATAGACCAGCTTGTGCAACTGGCCCCAGCGCCGACCCAGACGCCGCATCATTCCGCGTGTCGAGGTCAGCGCCAGCGGAATCAGCAGCAGCCAGGCGGCGAAACCGACGGTGATGTAAGGCTTCTTGGCGATCTCAGTGAATATCTGCGACCAGAAGCCGCCGAGGTCGATCACCAGGTACACGGTCAGATGCACCGTGGCGTAAAAAAACGTGAACAGCCCCAGCATGCGCCGGTAGCGGAGCAGAGCGCTCCAGCCGGTGATGCGTCGCAGCGGCGTGATCGCAAGCGTCAGCAGCAGCAGGCGCAGCGCCCAGATACCGGTGTGCTTTTCCAGTCGCGAGACCGGATCCGGACCCAACGTATCGTGCAGGACCGCCAGCACCAGCAGCACCAGCGGCATCAGGGCGAGCAGCGCAACAAGCGGCTTGCTCCAGCCGACGGCATCCGGGCGGCGCATCAGTAATCGCGCCGGAGGTCCATGCCCGCGTAGAGGCTGGCGACCTGATCGGCGTAACCGTTGAACAAGCGCGTGGCGATGCGATTGCCGAACAGGCTGAAGCCCGCGCCGGCGATGCGGCGTTCGGTGTGCTGACTCCAGGGCACCGTGCCGACCTCCGGATTGACGTTGGCGTAGAACCCGTAACGGTCGGGGGCAGCCTGACTCCATGAGGTGACGGGCTGCGTCTCGCTGAAGGCAATCTGCACGATCGCCTTGGTGCTCTTGAAGCCGTATTTCCAGGGCACCACCAAACGCAGCGGGGCGCCGTTCTGATTGGGGAGCACGCGCCCGTACACGCCGACCGCCAGCAAGGCGAGCGGATGCATGGCCTCGTCGATGCGCAAGCCCTCCCGGTACGGCCAGTCCAGCACCGGATAGGACAGGCCCGGCATCTGGCCGGGGCGGTCGACGGTGGTGAACGCCACGTACTTGGCGCGCGAGGTCGGCTTGAACCGCTTCAGCAACACGCCGAGCGGGAAGCCAACCCACGGGATCACCATCGACCACGCCTCGACGCAGCGGTGCCGGTAGATGCGCTGTTCCAGCGCGATGCCCTTGATCAAGTCCTCGAATGCAAAGATGCCGGGGACCTCGCATTCGCCGCCCACGGTGACGCTCCATGGCTGCGGCTTGAACGTGCCTGAATAGCGCGCGGGGTCGGACTTGCTGGTGCCGAATTCGTAGTAGTTGTTGTAGTGGGTGACGTCCTGCCAGCTGGTCAGCGGCCCGCGCGTGCGGAACGCAGGATTCGGCGTGAAGCTCAGCGCGGTTCCCGGCGCGGGCGGCGGCGCCGGAGCCGGTGCTCCGGCCTCGCCTTTCTGGCTGCAGGCGGCCAGAGCCAGCGGGCTGAGTGCCAGCAGACGCACCAGGCGGCGGCGATCGTGAAAGATCGCCTCCGGGGTCACATCGCGTTCGGGCAGGTCGGGCGGGCGGCGCGTGGGCATGGCGAACTCCGGGATACTGCAGCGACAGACCGCATCAACGCGCGGCCCCTTACACAGGCTACACACGCCGGGTTCATGCGCCGTGAATGCCGCAGGCATAATCCGTCATGGCCAAGGAGACCGCCCTGTGAGTCGTACCTGGAATTTCGCCGCCGGCCCCGCCGCGATGCCCGAGGAAGTCCTGCGCCAGGCGCAGGCCGAACTGCTCGAATGGCGCGATGTGCGGGCATCGGTGATGGAAATTTCCCACCGCGGCAAGGCGTTCATGGCCCTGGCCGCCGGGATCGAGGCGGACCTGCGTGCGCTGGCGGGCATACCGGACCACTACAAGGTGCTGTTCCTGCAGGGTGGTGCGACGCTGCAATTTCCACTGCTGGCGATGAACCTGGCGGCACCTGCACAGCGGGCCGACTACGTGCTCAGCGGCCACTGGAGCGACAAAGCCGCACGCGAGGCCGCGCCCTATGTCGATGTACGCATCGCCGCGGACGCCCGCGACTCCGGCTACACGACACTGCCACCGCACGCGCAATGGCAGCTCGATCCAGGCTCAGCCTATGTGCATTACACGCCCAACGAGACCATTCACGGACTCGAGTTTCCGGATGTTCCCGAGGTTGGTGCCGTGCCGCTGGTCGCCGATTTCTCCTCCAGCATCCTCTCCGCGCCGATCGACATCAGCCGCTACGGCATGGTCTACGCCGGGGCGCAGAAGAACATCGGCCCCTCCGGGCTGACCCTGCTGATCGTGCGCGAGGATCTGCTGGCGCGGGCGACGCGGCCGATGGCGACGATCTTCCGTTATGCCGATCACGCCGCGCAGGGATCGATGCTCAACACGCCCAACACCTTCGGCTGGTACCTGGCGGGCCTGACCTTCCGGTGGATCGCGCGCCACGGAGGCCTCGCCGCGATGGCAGCGCGCAACCGCCGCAAGGCCGACACGCTGTATGCCGCGATCGACGCTTCCGGCGGTTTCTACCGCAATCCGGTCGCAGCCGCCGCACGCTCGCGCATGAACGTGCCGTTTTTCCTCGTCGACGCGGCACTGGATGGCCGCTTCCTCGCCGAATCCGAGCAGGCCGGACTGCTGGCGCTGAAGGGCCATCGCGCCCTGGGCGGCATGCGTGCCTCGCTCTACAACGCCATGCCGCAGGAAGGCGTGGATGCGCTGGTGGCGTTCATGAGTGACTTCCAGCGCAGGCACGGTTGAGCGGCAGCGGGCGATCGCGCACTATCGACGCCCAGGCGTCGCCGATGCCCGCACGTTGCCGATCATGACCGATATCCCCGAACCCGCGGCACCCGAGCTGGCCGATGCGCGCCAGCGCATCGACGCCATTGACCGCGAACTGCAGGCGCTGATCGCCGAGCGCGCGCGCTGGGCGCAGCAGGTCGGCCGCGCCAAGGGTCCGCTCAAGGCGGCAGTGGACTACTACCGGCCCGAGCGCGAGGCGCAGGTGCTGCGCATGGTGGTGGATCGCAACAAAGGTCCGCTCTCCGACGAGGAGGTGGTACGGCTGTTCCGCGAGATCATGTCGGCGTGCCTCGCACAGCAGGAGCCGCTGCGCATCGGTTACCTCGGCCCCGAGGGCACCTTCAGCCAGCAGGCGGCGCAGAAGCACTTCGGCCACAGCGCGCGCCTGCTGGCGCTGGCCAGCATCGAGGAGGTCTTCCAGGAGGTCGAGGCCGGGCATGCCGATTTCGGCATCGTACCGGTGGAGAACTCGGGGCAGGGCACTATTCAGTCGACACTGGACATGTTCCTGACCTCGCGGCTGAAGATCTGCGGCGAGATCGAGCTGCGGGTGCATCAATATCTGCTCTCGCGCACCGGCCGCATGGAGGATGTCGAACGGGTCTATTCCCACCCGCAGTCGCTGGCCCAGTGCAAAGTCTGGCTGCGCCAGCACCTGCCCGCCAGCGAGCGGGTGGCGGCCTCCAGCAATGCCGAGGGCGCGCGGCGCGCGCGCCTGGCCGACGATGCCGCGGCGATCGCCGGCGAAGCGGTGGCGCACGTCTACGGTCTCAAGGTGCTGGCGGGTCCGATCGAGGACCGCCCCGACAACACCACGCGCTTTCTGGTGCTGGGGCGCGAACTGTTTCCCGCCACCGGACATGATCGAACCTCGCTGCTGGTATTCGTCAACGATCAGCCCGGGGCGCTGTTCAATGCGCTCAGCCCGTTCGCGCGTCACGGCGTCAGCATGAACCGCATCGAATCGCGGCCCGCCCATCAGGGCAAATGGCAGTACGCGTTCTTCATCGACCTCTCGGGTCACGTCGAGGACGCCGCCTTGCGCGCGTCACTCGAGGAGCTGGCCCCGTATGCAGGGGAGATCCGCGTGCTGGGCTCATACCCGGTCGCCATTCCGTGAGCTTCGACGCCGCGTCACTGACCAACGCCGCGATCGGCGACTTGCGCGCCTATGACCCCGGCCACGATCTGCCCGCTCTGCGGCTGCGCTTCGGTGCCGCCATCGCCGTGTTGGGTTCGAACGAGAATCCGCTGGGCCCGAGCCCGCGCGCCCGCGCCGCGGCGCAGATCGCGCTGGCCAATATTCATCGCTATCCCGATCCCAAGGGTGGCGCACTGAAAGCCGCCCTGTCCCGACGCTTGAATGTCGATCGCGATCGCATCGCACTCGGCAACGGCTCGCACGAGCTGCTGATGCTGCTGGCGCAGTGCTTCGCCGATGCCGCGCACGAGGTCATCTACTCGCAATACGGCTTTGCGGTGTTCATGCTCGCCGCTGCGGCCAGCGGTGCGCGCGCGACG
Organism: Lysobacteraceae bacterium; assembly: GCA_028870665.1. Taxonomy (GTDB): domain Bacteria; phylum Pseudomonadota; class Gammaproteobacteria; order Xanthomonadales; family Rhodanobacteraceae; genus Metallibacterium. The sequence continues at coordinate 19,396 of JAGWPB010000019.1, read as the reverse complement.
GCGATCCCGTCGCTGCCGGCGAACCATCCCGCCATGCCGCTGGGCCACGACCTGGATGCCCTTGCGGCCGCGATCGGCAAGGCCACGCGGCTGGTCTACCTCGCCAATCCCAACAACCCGACCGGCAGCTGGTTCGACGACGACGCGCTGGCGGCGTTCCTGGATCGCGTGCCGCCGCAGGTCCTGGTGGTGGTGGATGAGGCATATCACGAATACGTCGATGCGCCCGGACTGAGCAGCGCGCTGCAGTTCGCCGAGCGCCACCCCAATCTCGTCGTGACACGAACCTTTTCCAAGGCCTACGGGCTTGCCGGGCTGCGCGTGGGCTACGCCGTGGCGCACCCGTCGGTGATCGCGGTGCTGGAGCGCTTGCGCGAATCCTTCAACGTCAATGGCGTGGCGCTGGCCGCCGCCGAAGCCGCGCTGGAGGACCCTGGGCATTTGGCGCGGGTACGCGAATTCAACCGCAGCGAGCGTGCCTGGCTGGCAGCCGAACTGGCTCGCCGCGGCTACCGTACCTTGCCCTCGCAGACCAACTTCCTGTTGCTGGATCTGGCTCGGGACGCGACGCTGCTGGAGCGGCACCTGTTCGAGCACGGCGTGATCGTGCGCCCGATGGGCGGATACGGGCTGGCGCACGCGTTGCGCATCAGCATCGGCAGGCGCGACGAGAACCTGCGCCTGCTGGAAGCGCTGCCGTGAGCACACGACTCGACTGGATCAGCCACCCGGCCGGGCCGCTGCACGGCGAGCTGCGCGTGCCTGGCGACAAGTCGATCTCGCACCGCGCGCTGATGCTGGCGTCGCTGGCCGAGGGACGCTCGCACATCGAGGGCTTTCTCGAGGGCGAGGACACGCGCGCTACCGCCGCGATCCTGCAACAGCTGGGCGTGCGTTTCACCGCGCCCGCCGCTGGCGTGCGTGTGATCGACGGCGTCGGCCTGCACGGCCTGCGCGCCTCCACGCAGCCACTCGATTGCGGCAACGCCGGCACCGGCATGCGCCTGCTGGCTGGACTGCTGGCGGGGCAGGACTTCGACAGCACGCTGGTGGGCGATGCGTCGCTGTCGCGCCGACCGATGCGGCGGGTGATCGACCCGTTGGCCGCCATGGGCGCGCGCATCGACAGCCACGACGGGTTGCCGCCGTTGCATATTCACGGCGGAATTGGCCTGCGCGGGGTCACGATGGACACTGCCGTCGCCAGTGCCCAGGTGAAATCGGCGATCCTGCTGGCAGGCCTTTATGCCGAGGGCACGACCGAGGTGCGCGAACCGCAGCCGACACGCGATTACACCGAGCGCATGCTGGCGACCTTCGGCTGGCCGATCACGTTCGGACCCGGCTGGGCGCGCCTGGACGGCGGATATCGACTGCATGCGGCCGACGTACGCATCCCCGGCGATTTTTCCTCAGCCGCCTTTCTGGCCGTCGCCGCCAGCGTGACCCCCGGCAGCGATCTCGTGCTGTGCAATGTGGGCCTCAATCCGCGCCGCACCGGCCTGCTCGAGGCATTGCGCGCAATGGGCGCGGATATCGCCATCGAGCGAACCAGCCAGCAGGGTGGCGAACCGGTTGGCGACCTGCGCGTGCGTCACGCGCCACTGCACGGCATCGAGATCCCGGCGGCGCTGGTGGCGGACATGATCGACGAGTGTCCGGCCCTGTTTGTCGCCGCGGCGCGTGCACGGGGCCGGACCGTGCTGCGCGGCGCGGCCGAACTGCGGGTCAAGGAGTCCGACCGCATCGCGGTGATGGCCGCCGGATTGCGCCGGCTCGGCGCCGCGGTCGACGAGCGGCCCGACGGCGCCGTGATCGAGGGCGGCGCCCTGCACGGCGGCGAGGTCGACAGCTGCGGTGATCATCGCTGCGCGATGAGTTTCGTCCTGGCCGGACTGGTCGCCGAAGCACCAGTGCACATCCGCGACTGCGCCAATGTCGCCACGTCGTTCCCGGGGTTTCTCGATACAGCCCGCGCGGCCGGCATGGTTGTTGCCACGTCTCCCGCAGCGGATGGGGCGGTCCCATGAACAACGAGGCAGACGGGCTGCCGCCTTTCATCATCGCCATCCCGGCACGCTACGGCGCCAGCCGCCTGCCGGGCAAACCGCTGCGCCTGCTGGGCGGCGAGCCGCTGATCCGGCACGTGGTGCGACGGGCGCAATCTGCCGGCGCGGCCGCAGTCGTGGTCGCCACCGATGATGCGCGCATCGTCGCGGCACTGGCCGGCAGCGGCGCCCAGATCGCGATGACCGCCACGACCCATGCCTCCGGCAGCGACCGGCTGGCCGAATGCGCGGTTCACCTTGGCTGGAACGACGCGACTGTCATCGTCAATCTGCAAGGTGACGAACCGTTCGCCCCCGTGGCGGGAATCCGCGCCGTGGTCGCGGCACTGGTCACGTCCGGTGCTCCGATGGCGACCCTGGCCGCGCCGATCACCGGGATCGAGCAGTTGTTCGACCCCCACCTCGTCAAGGTCGTACGCGACTGTCATGGCCATGCGCTGTATTTCAGCCGCGCGCCACTGCCTTGGGCGCGTGATGCCTTTGCCGTCGACCGCACGCAACTGCCCGCCAACATGCCGTTCCTGCGCCACATCGGCATCTATGCCTATCGCGCCGGGTTCCTGCGCAGCTTTCCGTCGCTGCCGCGCACGCCGCTGGAGCAGGCCGAATCGCTGGAGCAGCTGCGCGTCCTGGAGCACGGCCACGCCATCGCAGTCGCTCTGACACCCGAAGCCTTTCCACCCGGCATCGACACCCCCGACGACCTGGCCCGCGCGGAACGGGATCTTGGTGCGGATGCCACGGCCGATCGCAGCAGCAGTTAAGATCAGCCCGCACAGGGGAGGAGCCATGCCGACGCGCAGCGTGGTGCAGGAATTTCCAGACGATCTCGATTGGGTCAACGTGGGCGATCGGCCGTCGCTGGCGTCGCTGCGCGGCCGCGTCGTGCTGCTGGTGTTCTTCAGCTACGACAGCATCCACAGCATCAACCTGATGCCGGCGCTGCGCCAGCTGCAGACCAAGTACCACGATGGTGTCGCCGTGCTCGGCATCCACGTGCCCAAATACGCGGCACAGCGCGATGCGGCAGCCGTACTCAAGGCGGCCAATCGGCTGCATCTCCGGTTCCCGGTCGCCAATGACGCCGACTGGCTGCTGTGGCGCCGGTTGGAGATCGAAGCGTGGCCCAGCGTACTGGTCCTGGACTGCGAGAGTCAGCAGGCGGCGCGCGTGCAGGGCGACGATTGCGTGCGCGATCTCGACGAGATGGTCGCTGCATTGCTCGATGAGGCCGCGGCGCGCGACCTGCGCCGTTTCGACCCGGCTCCGACCTCGTCCCGTCCGGAGCCGCGCGTGGCGCTGCGATTTCCCGGCGCACTGGCAATCGCCGGCGAGCGCCTGTACGTCAGCGACAGCGCTCACAATCGCGTGCTGGAGTGCAACCTCGATGGCCGGGTGCTGCGGCAGTTCGGTTCCGGCAACCCCGGCTACTGGGATGGGCACAGCAATGATGCGGGCTTCAGCGATCCGCAGGGTCTGGCGCTGCTCGGCGACGCGCTGTTCGTCGCCGATACCGGCAACCACGCGGTGCGCCGGATTCGCCTGCTGACGGGCGATGTTGCCACCGTGCTCGGGCATGGCGAACTGGGCTACGACGCCCCCCGAGGCGGCATCGCCGGCAGCGAACTGGCCATCAGCGCACCGGTCGGCCTCGCTGCGGGCGCGGATCGCCTGTACGTGTCGCTGGCCGGGCAACACCAGATCTGGCAGATCCATCTCGGCGACGATCGGGTCGACGTGCTGGCCGGCAGCGGTCTGGCCGATGTGGTCGATGGCGAAGCGCTGTCGGCCGCGTTTGCGCAGCCGGCGGCGCTGGCGCTGCTGCCGGGCCAGCTGCTGGTGGCCGATGCCGGCGGCAATGCCCTGCGTGCCGTGCGCCTGGCCGATGGCATGGTCTCGACGCTGGCCGGAGCCGGACGCTGGCAACCCGGGAAAGGCGAGATCGGCGCCTGCCTGGCGCACCCGCTGGGCATCGGCGTGGATGGCACCGGTCACGCCTTCGTCGCCGATACGCTCAACGATCGCGTGGTGGCCTATGCCGGAACCGGAACCGGCGTGCGGGTCCTGAAACTTGGCGAACGGCTGCATGAGCCGGCGGGCCTGTGTGTGGATGGTCGTACCCTGTGGCTGGCGGATCGCAACGCGCATGCGGTACTGCGCGTGAATCTCGAGAACGGCGAGATCCGGCGCCTGCCGATCGGCGAGTAAAATCCGCGCGATGCAAGCAGGCAACCCGGCCCCCTTCGACGGCAAGGCCTATGTCCATACGCTGACCGCCGCGCCCGGCGTCTACCGCATGTTCGGCGCCAGCGACGATCTGCTTTACGTCGGCAAGGCCGGCAGCCTGAAGAAGCGGGTCGGCAGCTATTTCCTGAAACCGCGCATGGATCCGCGGATCGCGGCCATGGTGGCGCAGATCGCGCGCATCGAGACCACGGTCACTCGTACCGAGGGTGAGGCGCTGCTGCTCGAGGCGCAGCTGATCAAGACGCTGAAGCCGCGCTACAACATTCTGTTGCGTGACGACAAGAGCTATCCCGGCCTGTACCTGTCGAGCTTCCAGGACTATCCACGGCTGGTTTTCCATCGCGGTGCCCGAAAGGCGCCGGGCCGTTATTTCGGACCGTATCCGAATACGCACGCAGTGCGCGAAAGCCTGAATCTGATGCAGAAGCTGTTCAAGCTGCGCCAGTGCGAAGACAGTTATTTTCGCAATCGCTCGCGACCCTGCTTGCAGCATCAGATCGGCCGCTGCAGCGCACCCTGCGTCGGCCTGATCGAACGCGACCGGTATGCCGCTGACGTTCGCCATGTGGAGATGTTTCTGGAGGGCCGCAGCAGCACCGTGACCGACGAGATCGCCGCCGCCATGGAACAGGCCAGCGCGGCGCTGGATTTCGAGCTTGCCGCACGACTGCGTGACCAGGTCGCCGCATTGCGGCAGCTGCAGAGTCGCCGCTACGTGCAGGGCGTCGTGGCCGACATGGATGTGCTCGCCTGCCGCATCGAGGCGGGGCAAGCCTGCGTCAGCGTGCTGTTTTTCCGCGCCGGTGTCAGCCTGGGGTCGCGCGATTTCTTTCCGCGGCTGCCGTTCGAAGCAGAGCCGGGCGAGGTACTGACGCAATTCATCGCTCAGTACTACCTTGAACGTCCGTCGCCCGCCGAGCTGGTGCTGAGCGCCGCGCCGGTGGATGCCACGCTCCTGACCGATGCACTCTCGGCGCATGCCGGTCATCGGGTTCGCATCGGAAGCGCGCCGCGCGGCGATCGCGCGCGGTTCCTGGAGCTCGCACTGCGCAATGCCGATGCCGCCATGGCGAGCCGGCTCGCCAGCCGGCAGACACTCGATATGCGCTTCGAGGATCTGCGCCGACTGCTTGGCCTGATTGCGCCGCCGCAGCGCATCGAATGTTTCGACATCAGCCACACCCAGGGCGAGGCCACCGTGGCGTCCTGTGTCGTGTTCGGCCCGGAAGGAGCGGAGAAGAGCCACTACCGTCGCTTCAATATCGCCGATATCACGCCCGGCGATGACTACGCGGCGATGGAGCAGGCGCTGACCCGGCGCTTTCGTCGCCTGAAGGAGGGTGAAGGCAGCCGCCCGGACCTCCTGCTGATCGACGGCGGCAAGGGACAGGTGCAGCGCGCCCTGCGGGTTCTGCGCCATCTGGATATCGAGGGCATCGCGGTGGTCGGCGTTGCCAAGGGACCAACGCGACGCGCCGGCGAGGAAACCCTGATCCTCGCCGACAGTGCTCGCGAATTGCACCCTGGAGCTTCATCGCCGGCACTGCACCTGATCGCGGCGATTCGCGACGAGTCGCACCGCTTCGCGATCGGCGCCCATCGCAAGCGCCGCCAGGCGGCGCGGGAGGGCAGCGTGCTCGATGACATCGCCGGCATCGGGCCGCGTCGGCGCACCGCCCTGTTGCGTGCATTCGGCGGCTTGGCCGGCCTCGCCGCCGCCGGCATTGAGGAACTGGCCCGCGTCAAGGGCATCGATCGCGCTCTCGCCGAGCGCATCTACGACGCATTGCACGGCTGACGCCCGTCGCCGTGGCGTGCCACACTGCGCAGGCCCGCAAGAACCGGTTGCCGCATGCGTCTGAACATTCCGACCTGGCTGACCCTGTTCCGCATTGCCCTGCTGCCGGTCATGGTGGTGGTGTACTACGCGCCGATGCGTCTCGCCGATTTCGCGGCCGCCGGCGTTTTCGTCGCGGCCGCGACGACCGACTGGCTGGATGGATGGCTCGCCCGCCGATGGGGCCAGACCTCGCGCTTCGGTGCCTTTCTCGATCCGGTCGCGGACAAGCTGATGGTCGCGGTGACGCTGATCCTGCTGGTGCAGGCCCACCCCAGTGTGCTGCTCGCGGTCACCGCCGCGGTCATCGTCGGCCGCGAGATCGCGGTTTCGGCACTGCGCGAATGGATGGCCGAGATCGGCCAGCGCGCGCGCGTACGGGTGGCCACGATCGGCAAGATCAAGACCGTGATGCAACTGGTCGCTCTGGTGGTACTGCTGGTCGAGCGCAATGCCGAAACGCTGCGCCTTTACCACGTCGGCGAGTTCCTGCTGGTGATCGCGGCCGGTCTGACCCTGATCTCGGGCGTGGCCTATCTGCGCGCCGCCTGGCCTGCGCTTCGCGATGAAGGTCGGGGAGCGCCCTAGCGTCCGGATCGGATGCGGTGGCGCGCACCGCTGCCGGGCCGTTGCATCGGGTGGCGCGCACGGCGAAGGCGCGCAGCTATTGACACCCCGGAGGCCATCCGTACCATACGCCGTCTGATGCGGGAATAGCTCAGTTGGTAGAGCACGACCTTGCCAAGGTCGGGGTCGCGAGTTCGAGTCTCGTTTCCCGCTCCATCGTTGCATCCGCAAAACCTCGGCCTCCCGAGGTTTTGTTTTTTTCGCGTCAGGGCTAAGCTCGACGGGCACAGCGCAGACGAAAATCCCAGCACGTGGCGGGATGGTGATCGCTTCATCCGTGGGGCCAGGTGGCAGAGTGGTCATGCAGCGGCCTGCAAAGCCGTGTACGCCGGTTCGATTCCGACCCTGGCCTCCATCGATGAGGGCATGCCATCGGGCGATGCGTCTGTGCGCCGTCCGCCCGGGTGGCGAAATCGGTAGACGCAGCGGACTTAAAATCCGCAGGCCCGCGAGGGCCGTGCCGGTTCGAGTCCGGCCCCGGGCACCATGCCATCGACGCGAGCACCCAATACGCACGGCCCTTGCAAATCGCCTCGCGCCTTGGCTAATGTCCAAGTGGGGAGTCGGGGGACATCGCCATGATCAAGCTGGTGCTCGTGGATGACCACGAACTGGTGCGCACGGGCTTTCGTCTGATCCTGCAGCCGCAACTGGACATGCAGATCGTGGGCGAGGCCGGCAGCGCCGAGCAGGGGCTGAAGCTGATCCGCGAGCTCAAACCGGATGTCGCCCTGGTCGACGTGCACATGCCGGGCATGAGCGGCATCGAACTGACCGAGCGCGTGGCGCGTGCGCGGCTGCCGACCCAGATCGTCGTGTTGACGGTGGTCGAGGATGCGCGCTTTCCCAAACGCCTGATCGAAGCCGGCGCCCTCGGTTACCTCACCAAAGCCTGTGCCTCCGAAGAGCTGCTGACTGCGGTGCGCCAGGTTGCCCAGGGTCGTCGCTATCTCGCACCGGCCGTTGCGCAGCAGCTGGCGCTGGCGACGCTGGACGGGCAGGAGTCGCCGTTCGATGCGCTGTCCGGGCGAGAACTCGAGGTGGCGCTGATGCTGGTGCGCGGCAAGCCCGTGTTCGCGATCGCCGAGCAGCTGCACCTCAGCCCCAAGACCGTGTCGACCTACAAGCAGCGCCTGCTGGACAAGCTGGGCATGGACAACGTGATCGCGCTGGCACACCTGATGAGCGCCCACGGGCTGATCGACCAGCAGCCATCCGGCCATCACGAGCTGCTGCACGCCGGAGCGGTCGTGCCCACGTAGGACGAGCGGCTGCGCGCCAGACCTGACGCAGCATTCACGATCAATCGTGATCGCTCTTCGACGCTGCCGCGAACGCGCTGCGCTGTTCGGGTGTCGATGCGCTCTGGTAGCGCGCTTTCCACTCGGCGAACGGCATGCCGTAGACATGCTCGCGAGCAGCGTCCTTGTCGATATGGACGCCGCGAGCCTCGGCGGCCTCGCGATACCAGTCGGCCAGGCAATTGCGGCAGAATCCGGCGCGGGTCATCAGTTCGATGTTCTGCAGGTCGCTGCGCAGGCGCAGATGTTCCAGCAGGCGACGGAAGGCGGCGGCCTCGAACTCGATTTCGGATGGCGTTGACGGCATGGAGAACCTCCTTGCGGCTGCAACCGTGATCGAGCATCGCACATCGCGGCGCAGCCGGATGCGCCTGTGTTTGAGCTGACCGCCGCACGCTGCGACAATGGCGTTTTGCCGACACCCGACATGACCGCACACCTGCTAGACGGCAAGAGCGTCGCCCACGAACTGCTGGTGCGTGTCAGGAAGCGCGTTGCCGCCAGAGTCGGGCAGGGGCTGGGTGCTCCGGGCCTGGCGGTGGTACTGGTCGGCGGCGATCCCGCCTCGACCGTCTACGTGCGCAACAAGCGCAAGGCATGCGCACAGGTCGGGTTTCGCTCTTTCGACTTTGACCTGCCGGCCGCGACCACGCAGGCCGAATTGTTCGCGTTGATCGACCGGCTCAACGCCAGGCCCGAGGTGCACGGCATCCTGGTGCAGTCGCCGCTGCCGGCGCATGTCGACGAGGACGCCCTGGTGGAACGCATCGACCCGCGCAAGGACGTCGATGGCTTCCATCCCGAGAATGTCGGCCGTCTGGCGCTGCGCCGTTTCGGCCTGCGCCCGTGCACCCCGAAGGGCGTGATGACCCTGCTCGGCCACACCGATCGGCCGGTGCGCGGGCAGCACGCCGTGGTCATCGGCGTGTCCAACCACGTCGGCCGGCCGCTGGCGCTGGAACTGCTGATCGCCGGCTGCACGACCACCTGCTGCCACAAATTCACCCGCGATCTGGCGGGCTTCGTCGCCCAGGCTGACATCCTGATCGTCGCCGTCGGCAGGCCCGGTCTCGTGCATGGCGAGTGGATCAAGCCGGGCGCGGTCGTGATCGATGTCGGCATCAACCGGCTTGAGGATGGGCGCCTGGTCGGCGACGTCGAGTTCGCGGCGGCACGCGAACGCGCCTCGTGGATCACCCCGGTGCCCGGCGGGGTGGGGCCGATGACGGTGGCGACGCTGATGGAGAACACCCTGGAGGCCGCGGAGGCCTTCGCCGCTTCGGCCTGAATTCGCCGCCAGGCGGACGCCGCGGCGCGTTTTTGCTAGGCGCCCGGACAGTCGCCGCGTACAATTGTGCAATTGACTCGCAGGACTTTTGCCCATGCGCATCCTCGCCGAGGCCCTGACCTACGACGACGTCTATCTGGTCCCTGCCTACTCGGCCGTGTTGCCGCGCGATGTCGACACCTCGACCCGGCTGACGCGCGGCATCCGCCTCAACATCCCGATCGTCTCCGCGGCGATGGACACGGTCACCGAGGCGCGTCTCGCGATCACCATGGCGCAGTGCGGCGGCATCGGCATCATCCACAAGAACATGCCGATCGAACAGCAGGCGGCCGAGGTGCGTTTGGTCAAGAAGTTCGAGGCCGGCGTGATCCGCGATCCGATCACCGTCGGGCCGCAAACCTCGATCCGCGAGGTGATGCAGATCACCCACGCGCGCAACATTTCCGGCGTGCCGGTGGTCGAGGGTGAGCAGCTGGTCGGCATCGTCACCAGCCGGGATCTGCGCTTCGAGAAGAGGCCGGACGATCCCGTCAAGAACATCATGACGCGCCGGGAAAAGCTCATCACGGTGAAGGAGGGCGCCGGCGAGGACGAGGTGCTCGCCCTGCTGCATCGCCATCGCATCGAGAAGGTGCTGGTCGTCAACGATGCTTTCCAGTTGCGCGGATTGATCACCGTCAAGGACATCCAGAAGGCGCGCGACAACCCGCATGCCGCCAAGGATTCGCACGAGCGCCTGCGCGTCGGTGCAGCGGTGGGCGTCGGCGGCGACACCGAGACCCGCGTCAGCGCGCTGGTCGAGGCGGGCGTGGACGTGGTCGTGGTGGATACCGCGCACGGCCATTCGCAGGGTGTGCTCGACCGTGTGCGCTGGGTGAAGCGGAGCTTCCCGAACGTGCAGGTGATCGCCGGCAACATCGTCACCGGCGACGCCGCATTGGCACTGGTGGACGCCGGCGTCGATGCGGTCAAGGTCGGCGTCGGGCCGGGCTCGATCTGCACCACCCGTATCGTCGCCGGTGTCGGCGTGCCGCAGATCACCGCAATCGACATGGTGGCCAGCGCGCTCAAGGACCAGGTTCCGCTGATCGCCGACGGCGGCATTCGCTACTCCGGCGATGTCGCCAAGGCGATCGCGGCCGGCGCCGCCACGGTCATGCTGGGTTCGATGTTCGCCGGCACCGAAGAGGCGCCGGGCGAAGTCGAGCTCTACCAGGGACGTTCCTACAAGAGCTACCGCGGCATGGGCTCGCTGGGCGCCATGCAGCAAGGCTCCAAGGACCGCTATTTCCAGGACGAAGCCGACACCGACAAGCTGGTTCCCGAGGGCATCGAGGGTCGCGTTCCCTATCGCGGCCCGCTGCGCAACATCGTGCATCAGCTGATCGGAGGCCTGCGCGCCTCGATGGGCTACTGCGGTTGCGCCGCGGTGGATGCCATGCGCAGCCAGCCGCACTTCGTGCGCGTCACCAGTGCCGGTGTGCGCGAAGCGCACGTGCATGATGTGCAGATCACCAAGGAAGCGCCGAATTACCGGCTGGATTGAGGTATGACCGTGGCTCGGGGATCGGAGTCGGGCTGCGAAATACGGCCCCTGGCCGGGTCCGGCGACGCCGGACTGGAATGCGGCAGCTCGTCGGCAATGCATGCGCAACAGGGCAGGGATCCCGAGTCCCGAGTCCCGAGTCCCAAGTCCCGATGCCAACGAACATCCACAGCGACAAGATCCTGATCCTCGACTTCGGCTCGCAGTACACGCAGCTGATCGCCCGCCGCGTGCGCGAGATCGGCGTGTATTGCGAAATCTGGGCCTGGGACCATGACCCGGCTGACATCACGCGTTACGCACCGAAAGGCGTGATCCTGTCCGGCGGACCCGAGTCGGTGACCGAGACGGGTTCGCCGAGGGTGCCCGATGCCGTGTTCGATCGGGGCGTGCCGGTCTTCGGCATCTGCTACGGCATGCAGGCCATGGCCGCGCAACTGGGTGGCCGCGTCGAGGGCGGTCATGCCCGCGAGTTCGGCTACGCCGCGGTCGAGCTGACCGGATCGTGCCGGCTGTTCGATGCGCTGGACGACCAGGACGGGACGGCGCGTCAAGCTCCGGATGCGCCTTCCCAGCGCGCCACGCCGCCGCTGGACGCGACGCCCGCGCCGACCGACACGCGCCGCGTGCTGGATGTCTGGATGTCGCACGGCGATCGCGTTACCGCAGTACCCGCCGGCTTCTCCGCAGTGGCGTCCACCGCCAGCGTCGCAGTCGTCGCCATGGCCGACGAGGCGCGCCACTACTACGGCGTGCAGTTCCATCCCGAGGTCACGCACACCACGCGTGGCAGCGAGATCCTGCGGCGATTCGTGGTCGACATCTGCGGCTGCGCCACGCTGTGGACGCCCGCGCGCATCATCGAGGACGCCATCGCGCGCGTTCGCGCCAAAGTCGGTCAGGACCGGGTGCTGCTGGGTCTGTCCGGTGGTGTCGATTCCTCGGTGGTCGCCGCGCTGCTCGAAAAGGCCATCGGCACGCAGCTGACCTGCGTCTTCGTCGACACCGGCCTGCTGCGCCTCGGCGAGGGCGATCAGGTGATGGCGACCATGGCCGAGCACATGGGCGTGCATGTCATCCGCGTCAACGCGGCCGAGCGCTTTTTCGCGGCGCTCGCCGGCATCGAGGATCCCGAGGCCAAGCGCAAGATCATCGGCCGCCTGTTCGTCGAGGTATTCGACGAGGAGTCGCACAAGCTCGAAGGCGTGAAGTGGCTGGCGCAAGGCACGATCTACCCCGACGTGATCGAGTCGGCGGGAGCGAAAACCGGCAAGGCGCACGTGATCAAGAGCCACCACAATGTCGGCGGCCTGCCCGAACGCATGCATCTGAAACTGGTCGAGCCGTTGCGCGAGCTGTTCAAGGATGAGGTGCGCCGGATCGGCGTCGAGCTCGGCCTGCCGCGCGCGATGGTCTACCGGCATCCGTTCCCCGGCCCGGGGCTGGGCGTTCGCGTGCTGGGCGCGATCAGGCCCGAATACGTCGCCTTGCTGCAGCAGGCTGATCATCTGTTCATCCAGGCCTTGCACAGGCACGACCTCTACGACCGCGTCAGCCAGGCCTTCGCGGTGTTCCTGCCCGTGAAATCCGTTGGTGTCGTTGGTGACGGTCGCGCCTACGAGTGGGTGATCGCGCTGCGCGCGGTCGAGACCGTCGACTTCATGACGGCCCGCTGGGCGCGCCTGCCGTACGAGTTCCTCGAAGAGGTTTCTCTATGTATTATCAATGAGTTGAATGGTATTTCTCGCGTTGTTTACGACATCAGTGGCAAGCCGCCGGCCACGATCGAGTGGGAGTAGGTCCGCGCGCTGACTTACGCCCGTGACCGCCGCGGATTTCATCGCAGCCCATGCCGACCTCACCGCCGATCGTTCCGTCAGCCCCTTTGCCGCCAACCCCGGCGCACCGTTTCAGTGCCGAGGATGTCCGCTGGATGCAGCGCGCCTTGGAGCTGGCCCGCCATGCCGGCGAGATGCACGATGAAGTGCCGGTCGGTGCCGTGCTGGTTCTGGACGGCAAGGCGATCGGCGAGGGCTGGAATCGCACGGTCAACTCGCACGATCCGACCGCCCACGCCGAGATCGTCGCCCTGCGCGCAGCCGGGCAGCAGCAGCACAATTACCGATTGCCCGGCAGCACGCTCTACGTGACCCTCGAACCGTGCGCCATGTGCGCCATGGCGCTGGTGCACGCGCGCGTCGCCAAGGTGATCTACGCGACCCCTGATCCCAAGACCGGGGCCGCAGGCAGCGTGTTCGACACGCTGATCTCGCCGCAGCACAACCATCGCATCGCCGTCGCGAGCGGACTCGATGCCGAGCTCAGCGCGGCGCTGCTGCGTGACTTCTTTCAACGGCGGCGCTGAACCTCAGTGGCCTTGGGTGCGTTGGCTCTGGGCATTTCGTCTCCTTCTAATATTTTACATAATATACATTATGCGCACTCAAGGGACCGGCCCGAGCCGGCGCCCAACGCCCGCGCCCGCGGGTCTGGCGCCTCGATCCGCAGGGCTTCGGGGAGCTGCGCCGGTCGTGCCTGCTGACCCGCCGCGCGGCCGCGGACTGGCTCGGCGTCAGCCTGCGGACGGTGCATTACTGGGAGGCCGGCCGCTGCCGGGTCCCGTGGCCGGTGGTGCGCCTGCTGCGGCTGCTGCGCCAGGGTGATCTGGGGACACTGGCGCCGGCGTGGACCGGCTGGACGCTGCACGGCAGCCTGCTGCGCAGCCCGGAAGGCCGCACCTTTGCCGCGTCCGATCTGGGTTATTGGTCGCTGCTGGTGGCGCAGGCGCGCGCCTTTCGCACCCGCTACGACCGCGAACACGCCGGGGGTGTGGGGGCGGCAGCCCCCGCGAGGCCGCAGGCCGTGACGCTCCGACGGGCTGGCCTCGAGGGCGCGGGGTCGGAGTCCCGGCCGCCGGTGGCCCCCAGCGGCCACCGTCCCGCCAAACCCGCTTTGCGACCGTCCGGCGGCCGGCTGGCCCGGTTCAGGGACCGGGTCGAGGGCCTCGGGCGGCAGGCGGCGGGCGCGCCAGCGCCCGGCGCCGCCGCCTCTGGGCTTGTCCCTTCTATAACAAAGGGCACGCCAACCGCCGAAAGTGAGCAACGGCACGGCTTTCAGGGGGATCGCCACGGGGCCATAATGGGGCCACAATGGGGCCACACTTCCGGGACCTGCCATGACCGAAACCGCCAAGCTCAACCTGCGACTGCCGCCCGACCTCAAGGCTCAAGCCGAGGCCGTCGCCAGCCACCACGGCCTGAGCCTCAACGCCCTGTGCGTGATGGCCCTGCGCTCGTTCGTGCCGTACCTGGCCCGCAAGGGCACGCCACCCCCGGGCTTCGCCGGCCTTCAGGCCACGACCGCACCGGCACCGACAACCGGCCCGGTCCGCAGGGGGGCGACGCCGGCCCGGCTGCCCGTGGTGGGGGTCAATCAGCCCTGCCCTTGCGGCAGCGGTCGCAAGTACAAGCGATGCCACGGCGCGCCGGGTGGGCCGCCTGCGTAGGGGGGGAAGGTGCGGCACCCGGCCAGCGTCGAGGCGATCCGGGTGCCGCGGGTGCAACAACAACCGGGGGCGTGGCCCCCGCAGGGATCATGCCATGAAGAGTGTTGATGTGCTGTCGCAGGTGCAATGCCTGAGCGCTGAACAGGCGCTCGCCTTCGCGTTGCAGGCCTACTACGCCGCCGGCCGCGGCATCGTTGAGGATTTCAAGGCCAGCGGCGAGCCGTGGCTCGATGAAACCGGGCAGCCGTGGGCGAATCGCGGTTCCTTCCTCGGCGCCTTGCACCACGAATTCACCGAGCGCCTCAACGCGCACGCGGTCAAGCTCCGCCTGCCCGTCTTGGACTGCGCATCGTCCCTGCTGGGTTGGGAGGGGCCCGGCGTTTTTTCGCGCCCTCCGGTGAACGATTTGCACCCGTCGCCGACAGGCCTCCAAGATAGCCCGGCCGCCGGGGACCGGTCGGGGGCGCCTGCATGACCACCTATACATTATGCGCACTCAAGGAACCGACCCGAGCCGGTGCCCGTCGCCCGCGCCCGCGGGTCTGGCGCCTCGATCCGCAGGGCTTCGGCTTGACCCTCCGCTTCGGTAAGCTGCAGTCCGGGCAGCTCGACTGTGCCGCGTTGGCGGCAGACCGTGAGCGCCAGATCAATTTCCGGCCAACCGCCGCTGCGCATCTGCGCACGGAGCGACGCGCTGGCAAATTCATGCAGAAACTGACGACGAGTACCGCCATGGACCCCTCGCAATCTGCCGCATCGTCCGGTGCCCTGACCCGGCGCCCGCAGTGGCGGGCGTTGCAGGAACATGCCGGGGCGCTCGGCCGGAGCCACCTGCGCGAGCTGTTCGCCGCTGATCCCGCGCGCGGCGAGCGCCTGCGGGCCGAGGCCGCCGGCCTGTATCTCGACTACTCCAAGCAGCGCATCAGCGACGAGACGCTGCGCCTGCTGCTGGAATTGGCCGGTGCCTGCAGCTTGCCAGCGCGCATCGAGGCCATGTTCCACGGTGAACGCATCAATGTCACCGAGGATCGCGCGGTGCTGCACGTGGCGTTGCGTGCCCCGCCCGACGAAAGAATCATGGTCGACGGTCATGACGTGGTGCCGGACGTGCATGCGGTACTCGATCGGATGGCGACCTTTTCCGAGCACGTGCGCGATGGCACCTGGACCGGTCATACCGGCAAGCGCGTGCGCAACGTGATCAGCATCGGCATCGGCGGTTCCGATCTCGGACCGGTCATGGCCTATGAAGCACTGCGCCAATACAGCCGGCGCGAGATGACGTTCCGCTTCGTCTCCAATGTCGATGGCGGCGATTTCGCGGAGGCTACGCGCGACCTCGATCCGGCGGAGACGCTGTTCATCATCTGCTCCAAGACTTTCAACACGCTGGAGACACTGGCCAATGCACAGGCGGCACGTGCCTGGTGCCTGCAGGCGCTGGGCGCCGCCGGTGTGGATGAAAGCCTGGTGATCGCGAGGCACTTCGTCGCGGTCTCCACCAACACTGCGGAAGTCCGCAAGTTCGGCATCGATACAGCCCGGATGTTCGGCTTCTGGGACTGGGTCGGCGGTCGCTACTCGATGGATTCCGCGATCGGACTGTCGACGATGCTGGCGATCGGCGCGGACAATTTCCGCGCGATGCTGGCCGGCTTTCACGCCATGGACGCGCATTTCCGCAGTGCTCCGCTGCAACGCAACCTGCCCGTGCTGATGGGGCTGCTGGCGATCTGGAACGTCAATTTCCTCGGTGCGGAGACCATCGCAGTGCTGCCCTACGCCGAATACCTCAAGCGCTTTCCGGCGTACCTGCAGCAGTTGACGATGGAGAGCAACGGCAAACACGTCAGCCTCGACGGCAACCGGGTGGATTACGCCACCGGGCCGATCTATTGGGGCGAACCCGGCACCAATGGGCAGCACTCGTTCTACCAGCTGATCCATCAGGGGACCCGGCTGATCCCGTGCGACTTCATCGGGTTCTGCCGGATGTCGACTCCGATGTCCGGCGCGCGCGCCCGCGATCAGCATGACCTGCTGATGGCAAACGTGTTCGCGCAAGGCGAAGCGCTCGCGTTCGGCAAGACACTCGAGCAGGTCAAGGCCGAAGGCACACCCGGCGCGCTGGCACCGCACCGGGTTTTCGAGGGCAATCGGCCGACCACGACGATCCTCGTCGACGCTCTGACACCGACATCCCTCGGCTCCTTGATCGCGCTCTACGAGCACAGCGTCTTCGTGCAGGGCGTGATCTGGGATATCGACTCATTCGACCAGTGGGGCGTTGAGCTCGGCAAGCAACTGGCCGCACGAACGGCCGTTGAACTTGCGGCCATGGCCGAACCGGCACTGGCCCACGACAGTTCGACCAATGCGCTGATCCGCCGTTACCGCCAACTGCGCGCGCAAAGCGCTTGAGCGCTCGGACCAGCCTGCTGGCCGGCAACCCGTCCCGTTATCGCTCGAACTTTCAATTTCAAATCAGATGCTTGCCATGTGTCCGTGCAACCTTTGCGGCCCATGGCAGGGGGATGTTCCGACGGTCCCCACCCTCTTGCGCGCGCAGCATCACGCTCCGCTTGCCTCGCCAGTCGCCTAGTCGATACAATTGCACGCTTTGGTAACCCGATTTCACAGGAGTTGGCCGTGAAGGTGCTGTCCTCGCTCAAGTCCGCCAAGCAGCGGCATCGCGACTGCAAGATCGTGCGTCGCCGCGGCAAGGTCTTCGTGATCTGCAAGAGCAATCCACGATTCAAGGCACGCCAGCGCTGAATCTCGTGGCATGGCCGCGCAGGCGGCGGATGGGCAAGGGGCCGCTGACGCGGCCCCTTGCCGTTTGCAGACCTGGCTCGCCCGCATGGCCGCGGCACCGGCGGGGTGCCTCGCTCGAATGCTGCGACAGGGTCCACGCCTCGCGGGCGCGTCGATGGCAGCCGAAGCGGGCTTCTGCTAAAACAGCGCCACGACGCCGACTGTCACGGAGATCGTCATGAAAAGCATGCTGCCTGCCGCTGCCGCCATGGCCCTCGCATTGAGCCTCGCGGCGCCCTCTACCGCCCACGCCGACACCCTGAAAATGCAGGTTCGGCGCGAGCAGAGCCAAACCATGCCGACCCGCGGCATGAGCATGGCGCAGGTCGAGAAGCGGTTCGGCGCGCCGAGCGCGAAACTGCCGACCCGCGGCGGCGGCAGCAAGTACCAGCCGCCGATCAACCGCTGGGTGTATCCGGGCTATGTGGTGTATTTCGAACGCAGCACGGTGATCCATTCGGTGCTTGATGCACCGAGCGGCGAAAAGCCTTACGCCCCCTGAGCACGCGCGTCGATCGTCCTCCGCCGTTGCCTTCCGGCTCGTCTGCGGCCGCCTGATCTAAAGTGCCCCGCGATGAACCGTACTGCCTTCCGATTGCCCGCCGAGTGGGAGCCGCAAGACGCCATCCTCGTGGCCTGGCCGCATGCGGGCACCGACTGGGCCCCGCGGCTGCCCGAGGTCGAGATCGCTTACGTCGCGCTGGTCAGCGCGATCGCGCGCTTCGAACGCGTCGTCATCTGTGTCGCGGATCCAGACCTGCGCCGGCGTGCCGGGCGACAGCTGGCGGCCGCTGGTGTGCAGCCGTCACAGGTGCACTTCGTCGAATTGGCCTACGACGATACCTGGCTTCGCGACTCGGGACCGGTCACCCTGGTCGATGAGAGCCGCGGTCGATTCCTGCTCGATGACTTCCGCTTCACCGGCTGGGGCGGGAAATACGCGGCCGAACGCGACGATGCGCTGATTGACGGGCTGCAGAGCGCAGGGCTGTTCGCCGCCGCGGATCATCAGCGCATCGAGTTCGCCCTCGAAGGTGGCGCCATCGAGGCGGATGGTCACGGCAGCCTGCTGACCACCTGGCGCTGTCTGCACCAACGGCATCCGCGCATGGAACGATCCGCGATCGAATCGCGGTTGCGCCAGACGCTCCACGCGACGCGGGTGCTGTGGCTCGAGCATGGCTATCTCGAAGGCGACGACACCGACGCGCATATCGATACCCTCGCCCGCTTCGCGCCCGACGGCTCGATCGTGTACCAGGCCTGCGATGTCGTCGCGGACCCGCACCACGCCGAACTGGCGCGCATGCGCGACGATTTGGCCGCATTGCGCGATATCCAGGCGCGCTCCTACCCGCTGCGCGCCCTGCCCTGGGCGCAGCCCATCCGCGAGGGCAGCCGTCGCCTGGCGGCGTCCTACGCCAATTATCTCGTCGTCAACGGCGGCGTGCTGGTGCCGGCCTACGGCGATCCCGCGGACGCGGCAGCCGCCGCGATCATCGGCGACGCGCATCCGGGGCGCGAGATCGTGCAAGTGCCCTGCCGGCCGCTGATCGGGCAGAACGGCAGCCTGCACTGCGTCACCATGCAGCTGCCGCGCGGCGTGCTGGCCTGACGCCATCCGGCGTTATGATGCGGGATTGTCCGGAACCTACCGATCATGCAACGCACGACGCTGAAAGTGGCGCTGCTGCAGGAACGCGAGCGCGGCAGCCGCGAATCCGATCTCGATGCGATCGAGACCGGCATGCGCGCCGCGGCCGCGGCCGGCGCCGAGCTCGTGCTGCTGCAGGAGTTGCACAACGGCCCGTATTTCTGTCAGCACGAAGATGTCGCCGAGTTCGACCGCGCCGAGTCCATTCCGGGCCCGACCACCGCACGCATCGGCGAGCTGGCCGAGGCGTTGCGCCTGGTGGTCGTGGCGTCGCTGTTCGAACGTCGCGCCGCGGGTCTCTATCACAATACCGCGGTGGTCTTCGATCGTTCGCGCGCGATCGCCGGCCGCTATCGCAAGATGCACATTCCCGACGACCCGGGGTTCCAGGAAAAGTTCTACTTCACTCCCGGCGATCTCGGCTTCGAGCCGATCGCCACCTCGGTCGGCAAGCTCGGCGTGCTGGTGTGCTGGGACCAGTGGTATCCGGAAGCGGCACGACTGA